>JANOCQ010000320.1:0-5291 GCA_031412255.1 Paracoccaceae bacterium
GGGGGGGGTTTTGGTGCTGGCGTTGTTTGTGGCCACATGGGGGTGGTTTTTGGGGCAGGCCGATTGGCTGGTGTTCCGGGCGGGGAGCTGAACGCTGTGGTTGCGGGTGGGGGTGGTGGGGGAGTCAATTGGCAAGTGAAATCACGTCGCCACCTGTCTCCTCAAAGTAGGATGCTGGTGAACTAGCGGAGCGCCATGCAGAACAACTCTCAATAGCTATTCGGAAAATTGTACTTCATTGATTTCGGCAGTCCAGACCATTTTTTCAAAGGGGTATTGTTGCGTCTTGGTGCGCCAAGCTGCTTCCTTCTCTGGGCCAGGGTGGTAGCATAGAACGCGATGAGGCTCACAGAAATCGTCTAGCGAACCCTCAGGAACCTTCCAGCACGAGCCTGCTTGCTTCCCAGCTGCAACAATTTTATCGTCTTCATAAGGCCATAGATCGGTGTAATATATCGCGGTGCTGCGGTCAGCTTCCCTTGCAGACAGCCTAAACTGGATAAACTCAATATCCTGATTGTAGTTGTTGATCACAACAACGTGGATCGGAAAATCCGACGCGCACGCACTTGGATTGTACGAGGCAGATATCGTCACATAGTCCCTAGGTTCATAAATCCCCAAACCTTCCATAAGCGTCCATGCCGAAGCCGGCTCTGAGACGGCAGTAAGAAATCCGAGAATCTTCCCAAACTTCCAGCTTTGCAAAACTTTATTCAAGTCCACGTTCCTTCATAATTCTATACAAAGAATCGTGGTAGCTCAACCGGTTAAGAGGATCAATAGACATATCCGAGAAGTTGTTTGGGTGATCTTCGGATCGTAGCATTTTTTAACCCTACGAAAGCCACTTCTCCACTTCACAAACTCCCCAACCGCTCCGTCAAGAGCCGGTAGAACCCGTCCCGGTTCACGCCTCCCATGAACATCGCGTTGGGCTCTCGGCCTGTGACGCGCCACCAGTCGGCGACGGTCATGCCGAGGGTGAGCTCGGACCCCGTCTCGATTTCCACGTTGATGTGGCGGCCGGTGAAGAGGGCGGGCTCCAAGAGGTAGGCGATCACGCAGGGGTCGTGCAGGGGGGCGCCTTCGCTGCCGTATTTCGCGGTATCGAAGCGTTCGAAGAAATCGGTCCAGGAGGCGACGGCGGTGCCGACGGGGGTGCCGAGGGCGCGCATGCCTTCGACCCAAGGACGGGAGGTCAGAGCCTTGTGGGTGACGTCGAGGGGCATGACCACCAGCGGCACGCCAGATTTGAACACGATATCAGCGGCTTCGGGGTCGACGTAGATGTTGAACTCGGCCGCGGGGGTGACGTTGCCGCCCTCAAAACAGCCGCCGCCCATCAGGACGATCTCGGCGACGCGGGGGATGATGTCGGGGGCGCGCTGGAAGGCGGTGGCGATGTTGGTGAGGGGGCCGAGGGGGCAGAGGGTGATGGTGCCGGGCGCGTGGGCGCGGAGGGTGTCGATCAGGTAGTCGACGGCGTGGCCGGGGGCGAGGGGGGTTGCGGGCTCGGGCAGGGTGATGCCGTTGAGGCCGGTCTTGCCGTGGACGTATTCGGCGGTGACGAGCTTGCGTTTCAGGGGCGCGTCGCTGCCGGCGTAGACGGGGATCTGGTGGCCAGACAGTTCCACGATCTGGCGGGCGTTCCTTTGGGTGAGGGGCAGGGGCACGTTCCCGGCGACGGCGGTGAGGGCGAGAACCTCCAGTTCCGGCGAGGCGAGGGCGAGGAGGATGGCGACGGCGTCGTCCTGGCCGGGGTCGGTGTCGATGATGATCTTGCGGGACATGGCGGGCTCCTTTGCCGGGAGTAAGCGGGATGGGGGGAAGTTTGTCCAGCTGGTCAGGAAAAGGCGTGCAATGCGACGGCAGGGGAGTAGGGTTTTCCGGATCTAGGCGGAGGAGGCGGGCGATGGAGATACTTGTCGGGACGACGAAAGGGCTTTTCGTCCTGGAGGGCGGCCAGGTCACGGGGCCGTTCTGCGAGGGCTGGCCGGTCAACCATGCGGTCGGACGCGGGGGCGAGATCCTTGCGGCGGGGGGAAGCGGCTGGCACGGCGCGGGGGTCTGGCGGCGGTCGGGTGGGGAATGGTCGGTGTCGAAGGGGCCGTTCGAGGGGGCCGAGCAGTTGTGGTCGCTGTGTTACGACCGGGACCGGCTTCTGGCGGGGTCGAAGCCTGCGTATCTCTATGAAAGCGCCGATGGCGGGGTCAGCTGGCGGCGGCTGGAGGCGCTGACGGATCAGCCGGGGGCAGATCAGTGGCAGCCGGGGGCGGCGGGGCTGACGCTGCACACGATCCTGTCGGATGGGAAGGGCGGGCTATGGGTCGGGATCTCGGCGGCGGGGGTGTTCGAGTCTCGGGATGGCGGGCAAAGCTGGCAGCAGCGGAACCGGCGGGGCAACCGGGCGGGGCCGGCGGGAGCCTTGCCGCGGCATTGGGACGGGGAGGAGATCCGGCGGGAGGATGAGATCTTCTCTTGCGTGCACAACCTGGCGTTCGGGGCGGCGGAGGGGCTGATCTGGATGCAGAACCACCAGGGGGTGTATCGGTCCAGGGATGGCGGGCAGGTGTGGGAGGAGGTGACCGAGGGGTTGCCCTCGACCTTCGGGTTCCCGGTGGCGGCGCATCCCACGAAGCCGGGAGTGGCCTGGGTGTTTCCGTTGAACGGGGATTCGGCGGGGCGCTATCCGGTGGGGGCGCGGGCGCTGGTCTGGAAGACCGAGGATGGGGGCGAGACCTGGGCGGGGAAGGGAGCGGGGCTGCCGGAGAAAGACTGCTTCTTCACGGTGCTGCGGCAGGGGATGGCCTCGCACAAGGGAGGCGTGGCGTTCGGGACGAATTCGGGTTCGGTTTACCTCAGCCGGGACGAGGGGGAAAGCTGGGAGGAAGTGGCGCGGCACCTGCCGACGGTGTTGTCGGTGGAGTTCATGGGGTAGCGGTCCAGGGTGGACAGCTTCAGGGTTTGGGAGAGCCTATCTTTGCACAAGCCCGGTAACGAAGAATGCGGCCAGCCCAGAGTCCAGGTGATTTTTGCTGGCCGGGCGGTGCCTGTCAGCGATCCGCGGGGAGGGAGGTTTCGGTCGGCTGCGTCCGCGGGGACAGATCGAGCAAAGCCCGGGCGGTGTTCACCCGGCGGGGGCTACCATCGCCTTCGCGCCCGCCCTACTCTGGCGCCGCACCCGAACGCGAGGCTCCATGCATCCCAGCGACCTTCCCCCCTCCGGCATCTCCCGCCTGCTTGCCATCATGGCCGCCTTGCGCGATCCCGACAGTGGCTGTCCCTGGGACATCGAGCAGAGCTTCAGCACCATCGCGCCCTACACTTTGGAAGAAGCCCATGAGGTGGCAGATGCCATCGACCGCCAGGCTTGGGGCGAGTTGAAGGGCGAACTCGGCGACCTCCTGTTCCAGACTGTCTACCACGCGCAGATGGCCGCCGAAGCCGGGCATTTCACCTTTGCCGACGTCGTCACGACGATCTCCGACAAGATGATCGCTCGCCATCCGCACGTCTTCGGTGACCAGTCGCGTGACAAGACCGCTGAGCAGCAGACGCGCGACTGGGAGGCACAGAAGGCTACCGAACGTGGGTCGATGCGCACCCTTGATGGTGTCGCCCAGTCCCTTCCCGCCCTCACCCGTGCCCTTAAGCTGCAAAACCGCGCCGCGCGCGTCGGCTTTGACTGGCCCTCGACTGGGGAAGTCCTCGGCAAGCTGGTCGAGGAAGCCCGCGAAGTGGTCGAGGCCCGTGAGATCCTCACCCAAACCGAACTCACCGAAGAGATCGGCGACCTCTTCTTCGTCATGGCCAACCTCGCCCGCCACCTGAAGGTGGACCCCGAAGCCGCCCTACGCGCCGCCAACCAGAAGTTCACACGCCGCTTCGCCCGGATCGAAGACTGGCTGGCCGAGACCGGCCGCACCCCCGCCGACAGCAACCTTTCCGAGATGGACGCCCTCTGGAACCGCGCCAAGGCCGAGGACAAGGCCGCCGGATAGATCTGTCTTGCCAGAACATTGCGCCGGCTGCGCCTTTCCTTCGACGGAAAGACGCGATGGACGACCGCACGCCGGTCGACGAAAAATTAGGTGAGGGTTTTACTCAGGCTCTTGACCGCCGCGCGGCAGCCCGGCTAAACCGGCTGCATAAACCCGACAAAAGGACTCAACCATGTTCCGTCTCTCGACCCTTGCCCTTCTTGCCTGTTCCGTCCCGGCACTGGCTCAGGAAATCAACGTCTATTCGCACCGCCAGCTGGAACTGATCCAACCCCTCGTCGACGCCTTCACTGCCGAGACCGGGATCGCGGTCAACGTGGCCTTTGTCGACAAGGGCATGGCCGAGCGTCTGGTGGCCGAGGGCGACCGCTCGCCCGCCGACCTGGTCCTCACCGTCGACATCGCCCGCCTGATGCAGATCGTCGAGGCCGACGTGGTCCAGCCGGTGCAGTCCGACATCCTGGAAACCAACATCCCCGCCGAATTGCGCGATCCCGGCGACAAGTGGTTCGGCCTGACCTCGCGTGCGCGGATCGTCTATGCTTCGAAGGACCGCGTCGCACCGGGTGAAGTCACCACCTATGAGGACCTCGCCTCGGACAAGTGGAAAGGCCGCATCTGCTCGCGTTCGGGGTTGCATGACTACAATGTCGCCCTTCTGGGTGCGATCATCGCCCACCATGACGAGGCCTATGCCACCACCTGGGCCGAGGGTCTGAAAGCCAACCTGGGCCGCAAGCCCGACGGCGGCGACCGCGATCAGGTCAAGGCCATCGCGGCGGGTGAATGCGACATCGCCATCGGCAACACCTACTACATGGGCCAGATGCTGGCCGACCCCGAGCAGGTCCCGGCCGCCGAAAGCGTCAACATCGTCTTCCCGACATTCGAGGCTGGCGGCACACACCTGAACATCTCGGGCGTGGCGATGACCAAGGCGGCGCCGAACAAGGAAAACGCGCTGAAGTTCATGGAGTGGCTCTCCTCTGACGCTGCCCAGAAGATCTACGCCGAAACGAACCACGAATACCCGGTCAAACCCGGTGTCGAACGGTCGGCGCTTGTCGCGTCCTGGGGCGAGTTCACCCCGGACACCACGTCCCTTGCCGACATCGCTGCACAGCGCCCGGCGGCAGTGAAGATCATGGAGACGGTGGATTTCGACGGCTGACCCCCTGCCGTTTTCGACCGGCCTGGGCGCGGGCAGGGGCGCCCCATTAAAAATTTATTTATAATTAGCATTTAGAAAATGGCGACTTAGGGCAGAAACAAGCGGGCAATAAACGC
>JANOCQ010000321.1:0-13141 GCA_031412255.1 Paracoccaceae bacterium
GCGTGAGCCGCGGCCCGCCACTGCCGAAGAGGTCGCGGTCGAGGCCAAGTGATCTCTGCAAAAGTCATGACCGGGGCACGGGGGCCCCGGTCATGACTGCCCTCGCAGGCCTGTTTCTCGCCGCTTTCCTTGCCGCGACGCCGGTGCCCTTCCAGTCCGAACTGGTCTTTCTGGGGCTGCAGGCCGCAGGATGGGAGACCTTTGCCCTGATCGTCGTCGCCTCTGTAGGCAACACGCTTGGATCCTGCGTGACCTATGCGCTTGGACGCTGGCTTTCCGATCAGCGCGACCACCGCTGGTTTCCGCTGAAACCCGTCCAGATGGCGCGCGCCGAGCGCTGGTGGGGCCGCTGGGGCCTCTGGTTGCTCCTTCTGTCCTGGGCACCCTTCGGCGACATGATCGTGGCACTGTCTGGTGTCCTGCGAGTGCGGTTTGCGGTGTTCCTGACGCTTGTGGCCCTCGCCAAGACCGGCCGCTACATCGTCCTCGGCTGGCTTGGCGCTGCGGCGTTGGGGGCGGTCGCTGGTTAATGCCAGCCTAACGCCTGCAGCCAACCCATTGACATCGCTGGACCAGAGACATGAGCCACGCGTGGCCACTGGACGGCCAACCCGCCAGCCCTTAAGTCTTTCCCAAACGCCCTGCCGGAGCCGCCGATGCCCCCCGAACTGCCCCGCGTCCTGCCGCCTCTGACCCTCTATCTCGCTGCCCCCCGCGGCTTTTGTGCCGGAGTGGACCGCGCGATCAAGATCGTCGAGATCGCGATCCAGAAATGGGGCGCCCCCGTCTACGTCCGCCACGAGATCGTCCACAACAAGTTCGTCGTCGACGCCCTGAAAGCCAAGGGTGCCATCTTCGTCGAAGAACTGGATGACTGCCCCACCGACCGCCCCGTCGTCTTCTCCGCCCACGGCGTCCCAAAGGCTGTGCCGGCCGAAGCCACCCGCCGTCAGATGATCGCCGTTGACGCCACCTGCCCCCTTGTCACCAAGGTCCACAACGAAGCCGCCCGCCATCATGAGGCTGGGACCCAGATGATCTACATCGGCCACGACGGTCACCCGGAGACGGTCGGCACCATCGGCCAGCTCCCCCCTGGCGAGGTCCTCCTCGTCGAAACCGTCGCCGACGTGGCGAAGCTCCAGGTCCGCAACCCTGCCAAGCTCGCCTTCATCACGCAGACAACCCTCTCGGTCGACGACACCGCCGAGATCGCCGCGGCCCTGAAATCGCGCTTTCCCCTCATCCACGCCCCCGCCCACGACGACATCTGCTACGCGACCACCAACCGCCAGGCTGCCGTCAAGGCCGTCGCCCCCAAGATCGACGCCCTCCTTGTGATCGGCGCTCCCAACTCCTCCAACTCCAAGCGCCTGGTCGAGGTCGGCACCGCCGCCGGCTGTCCCTATTCCATGCTGATCCAGCGCGCGACCGACATCGACTGGCGCGCTCTCGCGACCGCCCACGCCATCGGACTGACCGCCGGAGCCAGCGCGCCCGAGGTTCTGGTCAACGAAGTCATCGACGCCTTTCGCGCCCGCTATACCGTCACGGTGGATCTGGTGGAGACCGCCGTCGAGGACATCGAATTCAAGGTCCCACGCATCCTGCGCGAACCCGCCTGAATGCTGAAGCCCCTCGCCATCCTGTTCGCCCTGTCCCTGCCCGCCCAGGCGCAGGACCTGCTGGCCGAGTACCAGACCGATTCTGGCAGCCTGCCACCCGAGTATGCCTGGGACACGACCGTCTCGATCCTGGCCGACGGGCAGCTGACCCTGAAGCACTGCACCGGGTACGAAACCGAAGGCCCCTCCTGCAAGACCCGCCACGCCACGGTCGCCGAGGATGCTCTGGCCGCGATCCGGAAGGCAGCGACCGAAAGCGGTCTGGCCGAAAAGCCCGCCCGCGAGGCCGAGGAGATCGCGGTCGGTGGTGGGTTGACGGGCGGCGCGGTCTACCTGGACGGCAAGAAGATCGACCTTCTGCCACAACCTGCCGCAGCCGACGTCGAACGGGTGGGCAAGGTCCTGGGCGCGATTGCCGCAGCCATTCCGCCCCGCTTCGACCGCTTCATGGATCCGGACTGATCTGGCCTTGTCGGCACAGGCAGGCTAGATCGGTCGCATGATCGATGACGCCCGCATCCCCCGCCCTGCGCTCCTTCTCGGCCTTGCCGGGCTAATCCCCTTTCTCTGGTCCGCCGCCACGCATCTGTCGCCTGAACTCTCTGCCTGGGCCGGCCAGTTCCTGCGGCCGATGTTCCTCGGCTCTTACGTCGGGCTGACCTATGGCTCCTTGATCCTGTCCTTCATGTCCGGCGTTCTGTGGGGTTTCGCCACCAAGACCGAAGGGCGTGAGGCCGTCATCGCCTACACTCTTTCGGTCATCCCCGCGCTTTGGGTGTTCTTCATGGTCTCGGATGCCTCGGACACCTCGGTAATCTTCCTCGCTGCCGGGTTCGTGGGCCTCCTTTTTCTTGACGCGATGTTCCAGGCTTGGGGCCTTGCGCCGCGCTGGTGGCTGCGACTGCGGGTCATGCTGACCGTCGTCGTCCTTGGCTGCCTTGCCATCCCCTTGCAGGCCTGACCCATGCCGGATCTTTTCGCCTATACCGACGGTGCCTGTTCCGGAAACCCCGGCCCCGGCGGCTGGGGTGTGCTGATGGTCGCACGCGAAAACGGCGTCGTCGTCAAAGAGCGCACTCTGCAGGGCGGCGAGCAACTGACCACCAACAACCGGATGGAACTGCTGGCAGCCATCTCGGCGCTGGAGGCGCTTACCCGTCCGACCGAGCTCACCATCGTCACCGACAGTGCCTATGTGAAGAACGGCATTACCGAGTGGATTGCTGGCTGGAAGCGCAAGGGTTGGCGGACGGCAGGTGGCAGTCCAGTGAAGAATGTCGAGCTCTGGCAAAGGCTTGAGGCCGCCGCCGCCACCCACAAGGTGACCTGGCGCTGGATCAAGGGCCACGCTGGCCATGCCGAGAACGAACGCGCCGACGAACTTGCCCGGGCGGGGATGGCCCCGTTCAAGGCCTCGCAATGACGCTGCTGGACGCGCTCGATTATGCTTCGGTGCTGGTCTTCGCGCTGACGGGGGCGCTTGCGGCCAGCCGGTCGCAACTGGACATCGTCGGCTTCATCTTCATCGCCTGCCTGACCGCCGTGGGCGGTGGCACGCTGCGTGACGCGATCTTGAACCGCGAGGTTTTCTGGGTTGCCGATCCGCTGACCCTTGGTGTCGCCACCGTGGCCGCGATCCTGGTCTTCTTCACCGCCCACCTTCTGGAAAGCCGCTACCGAGCCCTTCTGTGGTTCGATGCCGCGGCACTGGCCATCGCCGTTCCTGCGGGGGTCGCCGTCGCGCTGTCCGAGGCCGAGGCCTGGCCCATCGTTCTGGTCATGGGGATGATCACCGGCTGTCTCGGCGGCCTGATGCGTGACGTGGTCTGCAACGAGGTCCCGCTGGTCCTGAAACAGGGCGAACTTTACGCCACCTGTGCGCTTGCCGGATCGCTTGGCGCCGTTCTGGCCCGAGGTGTCGGCCTGCAAGACGAGCTTTCGCTTCTGATATGCGCAGCTGTCGTCTTCACCCTTCGGGCGGGTAGCATCGCGCTTGGTTGGCGCCTGCCGGTCTACAAGTCGCAGCCGCCCAGCCCCAGAGCGCCAAAGCGCTAGCCCTTGTCAGGTGAACGACCATTCGTTTAACCTCCCTGCATGCCGCGCCCTCGCATCATTCCCGACGCCCATGTCTTCGCCGTGATCCAGCGCATGCTGGAGCAAGGCGGAGAGAAAGCTGTCTCCTTCGGCTCGGTCTCCAGGGCGACCGGTCTTGCACCGCCAACCCTTGTGCAGCGCTACGGCAGCGTCCAGGGAATGATCCGGGCCGCCCGTCATGCCGTCTGGGACGCGCTTGAACATCGCACCGTGCAGGCCATCGCGGGGACCTCGGACAAGGGACCGCAGGGGTTGCTCAAGGCGATTGGGCCGGTGGATGCCAGCGCCATCGCCAATGACCTGCGTGACCCCGAGTTGGGCCAGCGGGCGAACGGCTGGCGCTTGGCGGTAGAAACAGCACTGACACTGCGGCTTGGTGCGGGTTCGAAGGCCCGTGAAAGCGCTGCCCTGCTTTTCGCCGCCTGGCAGGGCCAAAGCCTTTGGGCCGCCGGGGGGGAATCCGCATTTCGGCTGAAGGACGCAGTAAAGCGGCTTACTTAGCGTAGGTCTTCCACGCCCAGATCAGCACCACCGCCCCCAAAAGTGCGCCAACGAAGCCCGCACCGATCCCGGCCAGCAAGATCAGCCCGCGAAGCACAATGCTGCCGATCAGCGCCCCCAACACACCAAGCGCGATGGTGGACGGCGTATCCAGGTCGACCTTCAGCATCCGCGTTGCCAGAAAGCCAGCGGCAACCCCTACGATCAGCAATGCAACAAGCGGCATGGCGTCCCTCCTCCATCCCTGTGCGCGGGATATGGGGATGCTCCAGGGCCTGCGCTATAGGGTGCAGGGCAAAATCAGTCCACGCTGGATCTCTGCGGCGGGCATCGGGCGCTTCCCCTCGCGCTGCGCTTCCAGCACCTCCACCGCGCCGTCGCCGCAGGCGATGGTGAAACCGTGGAGAACTTCGCCCGGCGCGCCATGCCCTTCGGCCAGACGCGACCGCAGAAGTTTTACCCGCTCGCCCTTCACATCGACCCATGCCCCGGGAAACGGCGACAGCCCACGGATAAGCCGGTCCACCTCCACCGCGGGGCGCGTGAAGTCCACCCGCGCCTCGGCCTTGTCGATCTTGGCGGCATAGGTCACGCCCTCTTCCGGCTGCGGAACTGCCGGAAGCGGCAACCGCTCAAGCGCCTCCAGGATCAGCCGCGCGCCCAAGGCGCTAAGGCGGTCATGCAGATCGGCGGTTGTCTCTTCCGGGCCGATATTCAGCCCCTCGCGCAGAAAGACCGGCCCAGTGTCCAGTCCCGCCTCCATCTGCATGATGCAGACGCCGGTTTCCCTGTCCCCTGCCATGATCGCACGATGAATCGGCGCTGCCCCGCGCCACCGGGGCAGCAGCGACGCGTGGATGTTCAGGCAGCCCAACCGGGGGGCGTCCAACACGGCCTGCGGCAGGATCAGCCCGTAGGCCACCACCACCGCAACATCGGCCCCCAATGCAGCAAAATCGGCCACCGCCTCGGCACTGCGCAGCGAGACCGGGTGGCGCACCGGCAGGCCAAGCTCCCTGGCCCGCGCCTGCACTGGGCTGGGCCGGTCCGCCTTCCCCCGCCCCGCGGGGCGCGGCGGCTGGCAGTAGACCGCGGTGATTTCGTGCTGCTGGTGCAGCGCGTCCAGCACCGGAACCGAGAACTCCGGTGTTCCCATGAAAACTATTTTCATTCCCGTCGGCCCAGCTTCTGCGCCTTGGCGATCAGCATCTTCCGCTTCAGGGGAGACAGGTGGTCAAAGTACATTTTCCCCGCGAGATGGTCGATCTGATGCTGAACGCTTGTCGCCCATAGCCCGACGAAATCCCGTTCCTCGATGACCCCGTCGGTGTTCATGAAGCGTACCGTCACCGCCCGTGGGCGCCGAATGACAGCCGCCACACCGGGAAGGTTCGGCGAGGCTTCCTCATGCTCTCTCAGCTGCACGCTGGCGTGCAGCACCTCGGGATTTGCCATCCGGACCGCTTGCCCCCGCGCGTCCGAGCAGTCGACGACCGCCAGCCGCAATGGCACCCCGATCTGCACCGCCGCCAGCCCATAGCCCGGCATCGCGTCCATCGTGTCGATCATGTCAGCCCAGACCCGACGCACCTGATCGGTGACCGCCGGAACATTCGCGGCGGGCGTTCGCAGGACCGCAGATGGCCAAGGAAGGCAGCGCCGGACCGTCACGCCCGCGCCCGTTCCCGCTTCAGCTTTTCCATTTTCCGGGTGATCATCTGGCGCTTCAGCGGCCCCAGGTAGTCGATGAAAAGCTTGCCATCCAGATGGTCGATCTCGTGCTGCACACAGGTGGCCCAAAGACCGGCAAACTGACGTTCCTGCACCATTCCGTCCAGCCCCAGCCAACGCACCTGCACTTCGGCGGGCCGCTTGACCTCGGCATACTGCTCGGGGATCGACAGACAGCCTTCCTCATAGCTCGACAAGTCCTCGGAGGACCACAGGACTTCGGGGTTCACCAGCGCGATCGGCTCCGGATCGCCCTCCTTGATGCAGTCCATCACGATGATGCGCTTGGTCACGCCCACCTGCGGGGCCGCAAGACCGATCCCGGGCGCGTCATACATCGTCTCTAGCATGTCTGCAGCGAGTTGCCTGATCTCGGGGGAGATTTCCCCCACGGGATCGCAGACCTTCTTGAGGCGCGGGTCAGGATGGATAAGGATAGGGCGGATCATGATTGCGATCTACGAAAGCAGACCCGATATGGCAAGAGGAACGCTGAATCGGCCGCGCACTCCGTCTGGTGGGTTGTATGTTCCAACCTATACGCGATTCTAGGTATATATTTCTGTATGCCCTGATTAATTTGGGATGACTTCCCGGAAACAATGGAATAATCGGATGAACATCCCAACCAACAGGCCGACAGACATGACCTTCGACACTCCGATCTCCCGCGCCGGCTCCCACTGCGTCAAGTGGGACATGCTGGAACCGCTCTATGGCTTCAAGGCAGACGAGGGCCTTGCCATGTGGGTCGCGGACATGGAGTTCAAGCCGCCGCAGATCGTGCAGGACGCGCTGCAGAACATGCTTGACCACGGCGTTTACGGCTATTTCGGCGACGACCGGGCTTATCTGGAGGCGATCCTCTGGTGGATGTCCAACCGTCACGGCTGGGACGTCAAGCCGGACTGGATTTTCTCCACCCACGGCCTGGTCAACGGCACGGCGCTCTGCATCCAGAGCTACACCCGGCCGGGCGACGCGGTGATCCTGATGACGCCTGTCTACCACGCCTTCGCCCGTGTCATCAAAGCCGCCGGTCGCGCGGTGACCGAATGCCCGATGACCTTGCAGGACGGCCTTGCACAGGTGGACACCGACGCCTGGGAAGGGCACCTCACGGGCGCGGAGAAGATGCTGATCCTCTGCTCGCCGCACAATCCTGGCGGCCGGGTCTGGACGGTTAAGGAACTTCGCCAGATCGCCGACTTCTGCGTCAAGCATGATCTGATCCTGGTCTCGGACGAGATCCACCATGACCTCGTCTACCCCGGACAAAAGCATACCGTGATGCCCTTGGCCGCGCCGGACATTGCCGACCGTCTGGTGATGATGACCGCCACGACGAAGACCTTCAACATCGCCGGCGCCCATATCGGTAACGTCATCATCGCCGATCCGGCCCTGCGCAAGACTTTTGCCGGGACGATCAACGCGATGGGCATCTCGCCAAACTCCTTCGGGATGCACATGGCGACCGCGGCCTACTCGCCCGAAGGCGCGGCCTGGGTCGATGCCTTGATGCGCTACCTCGACGGCAACCGGAAGCTTTTCGACGAAGGCGTCGCCAGGATCCCCGGCCTGAAGTCCACCCCGCTGGAGGCGACCTACCTTGCCTGGGTCGATTTTTCCGGCACCGGCATGACCTCCGCCGAGTTCATCGAGCGGGTCGAGAAGCAAGCCAAGATCGCCACCAATCATGGCTCTGCCTTTGGCACCGGTGGAGAGACCTTCCTGCGCTTCAACCTTGCCTGCCCGCGTGCCCAGGTGGTCGAGGCGGTATCCCGGCTGGAAAAGGCCTTCGCCGACCTGCAATGAAGCTGCTGCGCCTATTCCTGTACCTTTGCCTCTTGATCGGGTTCGGCTTCATCGCGGCCTCCGTCTATAGCCCGCTGCGGCCGCTGCCGCCTCCACCGCCATTGACTGGCTCTGTGGACCATATCGTGATCGAGAAAGCCGCCCGTCGGATGCAGCTTTTTCAGGGCGGCAAGCCGGTTCGCACCTACGTGATCGCCCTTGGCTTCAAGCCCGAGGGCGACAAGGAGCGGCAAGGCGACGGCAGGACGCCCGAGGGCGAATTCACCATCGACCGGCGGAATGACGAAAGTGCCTTTCACCTTTCCATCGGCCTAAACTACCCACGCCCCGAAGACATCATCGAGGCCGCAAAAGGCGGCTACTCCCCGGGCGGTGATATCTTCATCCACGGCCAGCCGAATGCTTTGCCAGACGGGCTGAAGCTGAAAGGCGATTGGACCGCCGGCTGCATCGCGGTCACCAATGCCGAAATGCGAGAGATCTGGGCCGTGACGCCCATCGGCACAAAAGTGGAAGTCCGCCCCTAGGACCGCTTCGCCAGCGCCGCCTCCCGCATCTGCGACAGGGTCTGGCGCGGCGTCAAAGCCTCGGGTGAGACGTTGAGGTCCAGCACCGCCCCGGTCTTCGAGGCCAGCGCACGCCCGAAGGCCGCGACAAAGTCTTCGGTCCTCTCCACCCGCTCGGCATGGAACCCGTAGGCGCGGGCAAGGGCCGAAAAGTCGGGGTTGACCATATCTGTCCCTGAAACCCGCTCGGGATACTCCCGCTCCTGATGCGCGCGGATCGTGCCGTAGATTCCGTTGTTCAGGATCAGGATGATGGGTTGCGCCCCGTATTGCAGGGCGGTTGCAAGCTCCTGACAGTTCATCTGGAAATCACCGTCTCCGGCAAAGCAGACCACCAGTCGTGTCGGGTCCGAAATCCTGGCGGCGATGGCAGCGGGCAACCCATAACCCATCGCCCCGGATTGCGGCGCTAAGAGCCGGGCCTTGCTGCCGAACTTGAAGAACTTGTTCGGCCAGACCGTGAAATTCCCCGCCCCGTTCGTCAGGACCACGTCCTCGGGCAGCACCCGGCGCAGGTGGGCCGTTACCACGCCCATATCCACCGGCGAGGGCTGCTGCGGCAGCACAAAACTTGCTTCCCAATCGCTCCGCGCCCTGGCCCGCCAGTCCGCCCAGGACCCTGCGACGGGGGAGAGCGCCTCTGCAAAGGCGTTCGGCCCCGCGTGAATACCCAGCATCGGCTGATAGATCTTGCCGATCTCGCGGTCGGAGCCGTGGACATGGATCAGCCGCTGCACGGGCATCGGGACGGACAAAAGCGTGTATCCATCGGTCGTCATCTCGCCAAAGCGGATGTTCACCGCCAGGATAGTGTCGGCATCCTGGATCAGACGTCGCACATGGGCGGGCATGCCGACACCGGCCTCGCCCGCATAGACAGGAGAGTGGTTGTCAAACTGGTCCTGATACCGGAACGCAGCCACGACCGGGATGTCGCTGGCCTCGGCAAAGCGCTGAAGGGCAGCACGGCCATCCTCAGTCCAGTTGCAGCCCCCGATCAGGATCAACGGCCGCTGCGCGCCCGCCAGAAGGTCGCGCACCTCTCTCACTGCGGCAGGGCTGGGTGCTGCCTCGTGGATCCGCGCAGGGCCGGTCAGCGGGGCGACCTCGGTCAGGCCGGTCAGCATATCCTCGGGCAGGGCCACCACCACGGGGCCGGGGCGTCCGGTCACTGCCGTCGTCCATGCACGCGACAGGATCTCGGGGATACGCTCCACCCGGTCGATCTCGACCGCCCATTTCGCCATGCTGCCGAAGACCGCGCGGTAGTCGATCTCCTGAAACGCCTCGCGGCCCCGCATGTCAGTTCCGACCTGCCCGACGAACAGGATCATCGGCGCGCTGTCCTGCATCGCCGTGTGAACCCCAATCGAGGCGTTGGTCACACCCGGACCCCGGGTGACCAGACACAGTCCCGGCTCTCCGGTCAGCTTTCCCCAGGCCGCGGCCATGAAAGCTGCCCCGCCCTCGTTGCGGCAGTTGATGAAGTCCAGCCGACCCCGTGTGTCATGCAGGGCATCAAGCACCGCCAGATAGCTTTCACCCGGAATTCCAAAGGCCTTGGTCGCCCCCAGCGCCATCAGCGACTCGACCAGAAGTTGCCCACCATTTCGTGTCATGACCTGCCCCGGCTGTCCGCGATGCAGCGCATCCGTCAGGATTTCCGACGGAATGGCAAGGGCCCACGGATTAGACCTTCGGCAGGTAACCCACCGGCGCATTCTCGTCGCGCCAGAAGTCCAGCGGAGCGCGTTCGGTCACCGCAGTCGCGCGTTTGAAATCGCAGACCAGTTCGCCATTCTCGATGTTGGAGGCCATGATCAGACACTGGAACACGTGCCGAGAGCCGTCATAGACATCGACCAGGCCACGCAGCTTTCCCGGCGAAAAGCCGGCATCCAGCGCAAAGCCGTTGTGCCAGAACCGCAGCACCGGATAGACGGCATCACCTACTTGCACCCGAAGCCTGGACTTGCGCTTCAGGTCCTTCTTGCGGGCGGCTTCAAGCCCCTCGCGCACATAGGTCGGCAGAAACTCAAGCATGGCAGCCTCGTACACACTGTGGATTCAATTCTGGAATGGGCCGGTGAAAAATCAAGCTGACTCAAGGGTATTGCCGAATTGTAAACCGGGGATGACGATAACAGCACGTCCGCAGCAACCTGCAGTTGAAAGCCCCGGTTCCAAAGCCCCATCAGCAGAGGATTTCGCGCTGTCACTGCGGCCCATCTTGCGAATCACCCGCGGCAACCGGAATAGCTCCAGGCATGATTCTGACCATTGCCCTTTTCCTGGATGCAGCCTTCGGCGAGCCACGCTGGCTCTGGGACCGCTTGGCGCACCCCGCCGTCCTGATGGGACGCCTCGTCGGCTGGTGTGATGCGCGCTTCAATCGGGGCGAAGACCGGAAGCTTAAGGGTGCACTGGTCGCCGTGAGCCTTCTCTTCCTCGGCTTGGCCCTCGGTTGGCTCATCCACCTGATCCCGGATCATGGAGTTCTCGAAGCCATCGCCGTCGCCATCCTCATTGCGCAAAAATCACTGGTCGAGCACGTGCGGGCGGTCGCCACCGCGCTGCGCAGGTCCGTCCCGGATGGCCGCCGGTCCGTTGCCATGATCGTAGGCCGCGACACAGCTGAAATGACCGGCTCCGACATCAGCCGTGCTGCCATAGAAAGCGCGGCCGAAAACTTGTCGGACGGCGTTGTCGCCCCAGTCTTCTGGTATCTCGTCCTCGGTTTGCCCGGCATAGTCGCCTACAAGCTGGTCAACACCGCCGACAGCATGATCGGCCACCTGACGCCCCGCTACAAAGACTTCGGCTGGGCCTCGGCTCGGCTTGATGACGTCCTGAACCTGATCCCCGCCCGCCTGACCGCACTGCTCATAGCACTGAGCCACGGCTGGCTCGACCCGGCACCCATACTGCGCGACGCGCCCAAGCACCGCAGTCCCAACGCCGGCTGGCCGGAAAGCGCCCTTGCGCCGGTGCTGAACGTCGCCCTTTCGGGCCCGCGCAGCTACAATGGTGTCCGCAAGGACTATCCCTGGGTCTGGCCCGAGGGCCGCCGCGACCCCGGACCCGACGACATCGACTCCGCCGCCGATGCGCTCTGGCGGGTGTGGGCGGCCCTCCTGGCGGTTGCCGTTCTGGTGGCGCTCACCTAGGTTCTTCGAAACATCGGAGACGTCATGCGCGCTGCCCTGCTTGCCCTCGCCCTTGCCAGCCCAGCCAACGCCGTTCCTTGCGGTGGCGAATTCTCCGGTTTCCTGATTGCGATGCAGGCCGAGGCCGTTGCCACGGGAGTGCCCGCCGAAAAGGCCGCCGAGTTCTTCGGGGGTGCGCGGCAGGACCCCAGGGTCCTCAAAGCCGACCGCAACCAGGGCGTCTTCCGCAAGACCTTTCTCGACTTTTCGCAGTCTTTGATCTCCAAGCAGCGCCTCTCTACCGCCCGGTCAAAGTCTGACACCCTGAACGACATCTTTACCCGCGCCGAAACCGAATACGGCGTCTCCCGTGGCATCCTCCTGGCCTTTTGGGCCTTCGAGACCGACTTCGGTGAGGTACAGGGCGACTTCAACACCCGAAACGCCCTTTTGACCCTGGCGCACGACTGCCGCCGGCCTGAACTGTTCCAGCCGCAGGTCCTCGCGGCCGCGCAACTGCATGCGCTGGACGAATTCGACCTCGAAACCACCGGGGCCTGGGCTGGCGAAATCGGCATGGTCCAGATGCTGCCAAAGGACATCCTCGAACGCGGCGTCGATGGCGACGGCGACGGGCTGATCCTGCTCAAGACCTCGGAAGCCGATGCCATCCTCTCGGGCGCACGCATGCTGCAGCACCACGGCTGGCGCGCGGGCGAACCGTGGCTGGCGGAAATCAGCCTGCCCGAAGACTTCGACTGGTCGCTTACTGGCCTCCATATCGAAAAGCCCACCGAAGAGTGGCAGGCCCTTGGTGCCGCTCCCCGAAACGGACCGCTGACCCCTGGCCTGGCCGCCTCGATCCTGCTGCCGCAGGGCCGAAATGGTCCGGCCTTCCTGGCCTATCCAAACTACCGCGTGCTCTTCGAATGGAACAAAAGCTTCGTCTACGTCACCACCGCCGCCTATTTTGGCACCCGGATCGAAGGTGCCGCACCCTATGCCGCAGGCAACCCCGACCCCGCCCTGAGCGTCGAGCAGATGACCGCAATTCAGGAAAAGCTTGCCGCGCTGGGCCATGATGTCGGCAAGATCGACGGCATCCTTGGCGCCGGAACCCGGACGGCCGTGCAGAAGGAACAGGTCCGTCTTGGTCTTCCCGCCGACGGCTGGCCGACGCAGGCGTTGATGGACGCGCTTTGATGGTAAGCTGGGGCGTGGTCGCGACCGTCAAGGCGCCCGAGGAGAAGGTGCTGGCCTTCGTCGCCCACCATCTGGCCCTAGGCGCCGCGCATCTCCGGCTCTTCTTCGATGTCCCCGAAACCCCGGTACCCGAACCTCTTGCGGCGCACCCCCGCGTCACCGTCCACCTTTGCGACGACTCGCACTGGCAGCGCGTCGGCAAGAAGCGCCCACCACAGCACCAGAACCGCCAGACGCACAACGCCCGCTTCGCCTACCGCGAACCTGCGACCAGCGACTGGACCGTCCATATCGACGTCGACGAGTTCATCCAGACCTCGCGCCCGGTCTCGGACATCCTGGCTGACACGGCCACCGAAACGATGGCGATGAAGCTCGAACCCTTTGAGGCGATGCACGACCCCTTATTGCCTGACGACATCTACACGGCGCGTGAGTTTCGCGGCGCGCTGCGGCA
>JANOCQ010000322.1:0-10148 GCA_031412255.1 Paracoccaceae bacterium
GCCCGCGCGCTGGCCTGGCGGCTGGATGGCAAGGGGCCGGGCGAAGGGGGGACCTGGAAGGCCGTGGTCGGGATCACTCGAGGCGGGCTGGTTCCTGCGATGATCGTCAGCCGCGAACTGGACATCCGGGTCGTCGATTCAATTTCCGTGAAATCCTACCACTCGGGTGGCGGCAAAGCCGACCATCGCCGTGAGGCGCAGGTCATCAAGGCGCCGCAGTCAGAGATCATGGGGGACGGGACCGGCGTCCTGATCGTCGACGACCTGGTGGACAGCGGCAAGACGCTTGAGCTGATCCGGGGACTTTACCCCAAGGCGCATTTCGCCTGCGTCTATGCCAAGCCCGAGGGCGAGAAGCAGGCCGACACCTACATCACCAGCGTGAGCCAGGACACATGGATCTTCTTTCCCTGGGACATGGCACTGCAATATGTCCAGCCGATGCGTGGGGCTGACTGAAGCAATATGCTCCGTCGAAGCCGCGACCGGCTGCTGCACTGGCTGTTCGAGGCAAGCCTGGCAATCAAGGGTCTTCTGACTTTGCTTGAGGCGCTTGCAGGGCTGGGCCTGATGGTTACCCCGAACCCACTCGTGGCGCGGTTCGTCTACTGGGTCACGCATTACCAGATTGCCGAACATCCGGAGGACACGCTGGCAAGCTGGACGCTACGGGCTGTCCAGCAATTCCCCGTGCCGACGCAGCATTTCTACGCGCTGTACCTTTTGGCGCATGGCGGACTGAAACTGACGATGGTCCTGCTGCTTTGGCGGCGGGTGGTTTGGGCCTATCCCGCTGCGATGGTCGTCCTTGCCGGATTCGTGGCCTACCAGCTTTTCGAGTTTGTCCATGCCGGATCGCCCTTCCTGCTGCTTCTGGCCGTATTCGATCTGGTGATGATCGGCCTCGTCTGGCAGGAATGGCAGGCGTTGCGCGGCAAGGTCCTGGTCCTGCCCGCGTCATTGTAGAAGGATTTGCCCGGATGACCCTGCCGCTAAACCCTGCCTTCGCCGCGACCGAGCCGCCGCCGGTGATGGAAGCCCGGCGCTGGATCGAGGGAGTTTCTTTCCCGGGCGATCGTCCGCTGATCAACATCAGCCAGGCCGCCCCGGTGGAAAGCCCGACGCTGGGGCTGCGGCAGGCGCTGGCGGACGCGGCGCTGCATGATCCGCAGGCACATCTTTACGGCCCGGTGCTTGGCCTGCCCGCGCTGCGCGAAGAAATCGCCACGCAGTGGACGGCGATCTATGGCGGGACTGTCCAGCCGTCTCAGGTGGCGATCACGCAGGGTTGCAACCAGGCGTTCTGCACGGTGATGGCGACCTTGGCCGGGCCGGGGGACGAGGTGATCCTGCCGACGCCGTGGTACTTCAATCACAAGATGTGGCTGGACATGTCTTCCGTGAAGACAGTGGCGCTGGATACCGGCCCGACCCTGATACCGAAGGCCGAAGCTGCCGCCGCGCTGATCACCGACCGCACCCGCGCCATAGTGCTGGTCAGCCCGAACAACCCCGGCGGGGTGGAATACCCGGCGGCAACGCTGGCGGCGTTCCGCGACCTTTGCCGGGCCAAGAGCATCGCGCTGATCGTGGACGAAACCTACCGCGACTTCGACAGCCGGACGGGTGCGCCCCACGCGCTGTTCCAAGACCCGGATTGGTCTGACACCTTGATCCAGCTTTACAGCTTTTCGAAGGCCTACCGCCTGACCGGTCACCGGGTGGGGGCCGTCGTGGCATCGACCGCTCGGCTGGCCGAGGTCGAAAAGTTCCTGGACACCGTGGCGATCTGCCCCAGCCAGTTGGGCCAGATCGGTGCCCTGTGGGGGATGCGGAATCTGGGTCAGTGGCTGGCGGGGGAACGCGACGAGATCCTTGCCCGCCGCCGCGCGATGGTCGAGGGCTTCCAGTCGCTGCCGGAGTGGAAGCTTCTGGGCTGCGGCGCCTACTTTGCCTATGTGGAGCACCCGTTCGATTTGCCCAGTGACGCATTGTGCAAGCGGCTGGTGACGGACGCCTCGCTTCTGATGCTGCCCGGCACGATGTTCCAACCCGAGGGGGCCGAGGCGGGCAAGCGCCAGATCCGCATCGCCTTTGCCAATGTGGACGGCAAGGGCATCGCCGAGGTGATCCGCCGCTTGCACGCGTTCCAGCCCTGACGAGCCTGTAAGCCCGGCGGGGCTGGCTATCTTGATCTTGCCCCCTTGCGGGGTTCCCACTATGCACCTGATCCATAACCAATCAGAGGGCCCGAACTCATGGCGAAGACCCCGACCGAAGACGGCAAGCGCCCGCGTGGCAAGCTGCAGGAGGTGGCCGTCTGGACGCTGATGGGGATGTTGATCCTCGGGCTTGGCGGTTTTGGCGTTACGAGCTTCTCCGGCGGGGTTAGCAAGATCGGCAGCGTCGGAGACATCGACATCACCACCGACGACTACGCCCGCGCCCTGCAGACCCAGGTCAACACCGTCAGTCAGCAGTTCGGCCAGCAGATCTCGATGCAGGAGGCGCTGGCCTTCGGGATCGACAGGCAGGTGTTGCAGGACGTCCTGACTCGCGCCGCGCTGGACAATGAAGCGCAGCGGATCGGCCTGTCGGTTGGCGATGAGGTCGTCGCGACCGAGCTTATGGGCATGGACGCCTTCAAGGGCGTCTCGGGCAGCTTTGACCGGGAGGCCTACAGCTTTACCCTGGACCGCAACAATCTGACCGAGACCGAGTTCGAGACAAACCTGCGCCGCGACATCAGCCGCGAACTGTTGCAGGGCGCGGTGGCGGGCGGCTTTGCCGCTCCGAAACCGCTGACCGACACGCTTTACGCCTGGGCCGGAGAACGTCGCGGCTTTTCCATCCTGCGGCTTACCGAGGCTGATCTGACCGCGCCAGTGGCCGATCCGACGGACGCCGATCTGAAAGCGCATTACGACGCGAACCTTGCACGTTTCACCAGGCCGGAAGCCAAGCGGATCACCTATGCCGCACTGCTGCCGGAGGCTATTGCCAAGGATCAGCCGGTCGATGATGCGACCCTTGAAAAGATGTACCAGGACCGGATTGCGGAATTCGTGATCCCCGAACGCAGGATCGTCGAGCGCCTTGTCTATCCGGATGAGGCCACCGCCGAGGCGGCAAAGGCCAAGCTGGATGCGGGGATCTCGTTCGAGGACCTGGTGGCCGAACGTGGACTGACACTGGATGCCATCGACATGGGCGATGTCTCGAAAGAGGAACTGGGCGCTGCCGGCGAGCCGGTCTTTGGCGTGGGCGAGGGTCAGGTGGCCGGGCCGCTGGACAGCGATCTTGGACCGGCGCTTTACCGTGTGATCTCGGTGCTTGCGGCCGAGGAGACGAGCTTTGAAGAAGCCCGCGAGACACTTGCGATCGAGATCCAGACCGACGCCGCGCGTCGGCTGATCGGGGACCAGGTCGAGCAGATCGATGACCTTCTTGCGGGGGGGGCCACTCTGGAGGACCTGGGCAAGGAGATGGGCCTGTCGGTCAAGACCCTGGATCACGTTCCGGGTCAGCAGGGCGACGACCCGATCGAGGGCTACCCTGCCTTCCGCACTGCCGCTGAAGCGGTGCAGGAAGGCGATTTCGCCGAAGCCGTCGTTCTGGATGACGGCGGCGTCGTGGCGCTGCGTCTTGACGAGATCGTTCCGGCGGCACCCATTCCCTTTGACGAAGCCAAGGAACAGGTTATCGACGACTGGCGCAAGGATGCCATTGCCAAGGCGTTGACCGCTCGCGGGGCCGAGATCAAGACCGCGCTTGACGGCGGGGCCGCCATCGGCAGCTTCGGCATTGTGGACGTAACCTCGGAAATCGCCCGCAGTGGCTTTGTCGAGGATGCGCCTGAGACGCTGTTGACCGATGTGTTCCAGATGGTCGAGGGCGAGGTCCGGATCATTGAGGCGGAGGGCTTCATCGCCGTGGTCAAGCTGGACCGCATCCTGCCAGCGGCGACCGCAGGCGAAGACGCCGAGGCGATGCAGGAAGCGCTTGCGGCCCAGGCGCGCCAAGCGATTTCCCAGGACGCCTTTGCTGCCTTCACCAACGCGCTGACGGCCGGGGCCGGGATCTCGTTGGACCAGGCCGCAATCAACGCCGTCCACACGAGCCTTCCCTGATGCAGCTCAGCCCCAGTTTTGCCGAATTCGAGGCGGGGTGGATCGTCGGAAAGAACCAGATCGTCTGGGCCCGGCTTGCGGCCGATCTGGACACGCCGGTCAGTCTGATGCTGAAGCTGGGCGACGCTCGCGCCGATACCTTCATGCTGGAGTCCGTGACGGGTGGTGAGATTCGAGGGCGCTATTCCATCGTCGGCATGAAGCCCGACCTGGTCTGGCAATGCCATGGGCAGCAAAGCCGCATCAACCGCGAGGCCCGCTTCGATCGGCAGTCCTTTACCGACCTGACCGGCCACCCGCTTCAGACGCTGCGCGACTTGCTTGCAGAATGCCGGATCGAGATGCCCGAGGGGCTTCCCGCCGTCTCGGCCGGGCTGTTCGGCTATCTCGGCTATGACATGATCCGGTTGGTCGAGCATCTACCGAATGTGAACCCCGATCCGCTGGGTCTTCCCGACGCCGAACTGATCCGCCCCTCGGTCATCGCGGTGCTGGACGGCGTGAAGGGCGAGGTGACGGTGGTTGCCCCGGCTTGGGTCGGGGGCGGCCTGTCGGCGCGTGCGGCCTACGCCCAGGCGGCGGAGCGGGTGATGGACAGCTTGCGCGATCTGGACCGGGCTCCGTCGGCAGCGCGAGACCTGGGCGAGACGGCTCCCGTGGGGGAGGCGACGTCGAACTTCACCCACGACGGCTACAAGGCAGCCGTCGAGAAGGCCAAGGAATACATCCGCGCGGGCGACATCTTCCAGGTGGTGCCCTCGCAGCGCTGGTCGCAGCGGTTCGAGCTGCCACCCTTTGCGCTATATCGCAGTCTGCGCCGGACCAACCCGTCGCCCTTCATGTTCTTCTTCAACTTTGGCGGATTTCAGGTCGTGGGCGCCAGCCCCGAAATCCTGGTGAGGCTGCGCGATGGCGAAGTAACGGTTCGTCCCATCGCCGGGACCCGCAAGCGCGGCGCCACGCCCGAGGAAGACAGGGCGCTGGAGCTGGACCTGCTGGCCGACCCAAAGGAACGGGCCGAGCATCTGATGCTGCTGGACCTTGGCCGCAATGACGTGGGCCGGGTGGCGAAGGTGGGGACCGTGCGTCCGACCGAGACTTTCATCATCGAACGCTACAGCCACGTCATGCACATTGTGTCGAACGTGGTCGGCGAAATCGCCGAAGGCGAGGATGCGTTGTCGGCATTGCTTGCCGGATTGCCCGCAGGCACCGTGTCCGGCGCGCCGAAGGTCCGGGCGATGGAGATCATTGACGAGCTGGAACCGGAAAAGCGCGGCGTCTACGGCGGCGGGGTGGGCTATTTCGCGGCCAATGGCGAAATGGACTTCTGCATCGCGCTGCGGACGGCGGTGGTGAAGGATGGCAAGCTTTACATCCAGGCGGGCGGGGGCGTGGTCTACGACAGCGACCCGGAAGCCGAATATCAGGAAACTGTCAACAAATCCAACGCCCTTCGGCGTGCGGCCGAGGACGCAGGCCGCTTCGCCGGACGCGGGAACAGTTAAGGCGACACTCCTCGTTCGCTTTGGCCACCTTGGGGGATAACCTCGGCAAGGAGCCAGGATTCTGTCGGCTATTCGACCGTAAGAACCGCCGTGACCGGGGCCAGCGCCACCGTCGCGGACTTGCCCTCGACGGTCCATTCCAGAAGCGCTGCGACCGTCGCCGGATCGGCATTGCCGACCACGCTGACGCGGCCTTCTTGAACGGCCTTGAAGACGGCGCGGTCCAGAAGGCGGCGGATCGCGGCATCATCGGTTCCAGTCGAGCCGATGTCGCGGAAGATCACTCCGGCTGCCAGATCCTCGCGCCGGGCGACCTGGTCGGCGGCGTTCAGGCCTGCGTCCCAAGTCAGAAGCCCACGGCCCTGCGCTTTCAGGATCGGCACCACCGTCGCGGCCAACGGGCGGCGGTTCTGGAAGCTGGGAACTGGCAGGTCCATCACGGCGACAGCCTCGGGCAGGCCCTGTTCCATCGACTGGAACGCCACTTCGACATCTGCGGGAATCGCGCCCTCGGCAATGCCGGTCACCAGCATGACAACCTCTTTGCCTGCCGCGCGATAGGTCGCGGCGTGCTGGGCTGAGGCGGGGTCCAGGGGGTTGAGCGCGAAGCTGACCGGGAAGGGCAAGGCGGCAAGGCTCGCACGATCAAGGCCCGCGCTGCCGTCGTCGATCAGGACGACGGCGAAGGGTGGCTTGCCCTCGGGGTTCTCGAAGGTTGCGGCAAACTGCACAAGCGGGCGTTCGTCCACGGGCGCAGCTGGATCGGCAGCGGGGTCGGCGGGTGCTGGCTCTGCCGGATCGTCGCGGCCGGTGATCGCGCCCTCGCCCGCGCGGGGCAGGCCGGGGGCGGGCTTGAAGGTCGATCCTTTCTCGGCGGTGGCGGCGGCGGTGGCGGGGTCCTGCGGATCGGCCAGCGCATCGGGCCGGGTTCCGGGCATGGCGGGCGCACCCGCGTCAGGAGCGGCATCGCTGTCAGCCGTTTCCGGGGCCGGCTTCGCCGGAGCGGGCGTTTCGGGGGACGCGGATGCATCGGGAGCGGGGACCTCGGCCGGGGCCGGATCGGCGGGAATGGTCTCCGTGGTCGCCGCCTCTGGTACCGGGTCTACCGCCGGTGCTTCGACAGCGGGCGTTTCAGCAACCGGCACCTCGGCTTCGGGCGATGCTTCGGCTACGACGATTTCATCTGCAGCGGCCGGTTCGGCAGCGGGAGCGGGGGCTGTTTCAGCGGATGCGGTTGCGGGTGTTTCGGGGCTGGGTTCGGTGGGCGCGGCTGCAGTTGCCGGCGCAGCCGCCGGTGCGGGTTCGGCGGCAGGCTCGGGCTTCACTATCGCGACGGCAGGCTCTGCGGGGGCGGTCTCGACGGCGGGTTCGGGCAAGGCTGGCTCTGGCGCGACCTCGGCCATTGCAGTCTCTGGCGGGGCCTCGGGCGCCAGTGCCGGGGCATCGGCGACAGTCTCGGCTGGCTTCGATGGCTCTGAGAGGGTCTCTGGCTTTGGCACTTCGGCGGACGCGATCGCCTCGGCGGGCGCAGGGGCGAGGACTTCGGGAGCTTCGGGTGCCGCCACTGCCGTTGCGACTTCGGGCTGCGGCGCGTCTGTGATGGTTTCCCCAGCGGTTTCGACGGGTGCGGGCTGTTCGGTGGCAGTCTCCGCCGTTGCCTCGGCGACGTCTTCCCGTGCGCTGGGGGCTTCGCTTGGCGCGGTGGCCGGATCTTCTGGCGCGGACTCTTCAGGCGCGGACACGTCAGCGGCTGCCGCTTCTACAGGCGCCGCGTCGGTTTGCACGGTTGGTTCCTTGGTCTCGGCCTTGGCATCTGCATCCAAGGCCGACGCGGTCGGAGCTGCAATCGGTTCCTCCACCACGATATTGGAATTGTCGTTGGCGGGGCGCGCCGGAAACAGCGCCGAGCCGACGACCAGACCGCCGGTCACCAAGAGGCCACCTGAAACCATGCCGAGAAGGAATTTACCGACCACTGCTGCCTCCGACTTTGCGCCGCTGTGACCGTTGCGGAACCGGCGCTGCGCCTGTCCCTTTCGGATCACCCGTTTCCCCGACGCCGTTTTTCCCCGACGCCGTTTTTCACTGTCGGCACTATAGCCGCTGCCAGTGCAGGCTTCACGCCTTTTTCCGCAAATGCTCAACAAGTTGCCGCCACCGTGGCAGGCGAGCAATCCTGCGCGCGGGGTGGCCCGAGATGGCGGTGGATCTTGTCAGGAAGGCGAGGTGGCCACCACGACGAGACCGGTCACCACCAGGAGGATACCGATGCTGCCGCGAAGGCTGACGTACTCGCGCAGGAAGAGATGCCCGAACAGCGAGACCAGCACGATGCCAAGCGCCACGAAGGCATAGGCCCTGGACACCGGAATATCGCGCAGGGCCACAAGCCAGATCAGGAAACCCATTCCGAACAGGACCATCCCGATCACCACGAAGGGGGACAGAAGCGCCCCACCAAGAAAGCGCAGAAGTTCGGGTTCGCGTGGCATCCTCTGGATTCCGTGCTTGAACAGGATCTGCGCTGCCGCAGTGAGCGCGACGCTTATCATCAGCAAAAGGTAGGCCATCGTTCGGGGGGTCCTAATTCGCGGGATGTCACAGGGGTGGCAGAAGGCGCGCAGCCTCTTGCAGCCGGGTGTAGTTGTTGACGAGATTGCACAGGATGCACAGAGCCATCACGACTGCCATGACGCGGCCGTAGCGCCCGGTCAGCGACAAAGCTGCCACCACGACAAGCGCGGGCAGGAAGTGCAGTGAATACAGGAAAGGCTCGTCACCATAGACCAGGTGGAGCAGAAACTGAAAGGCCAGGAACCCGCCAACAACGATCAGCAAATCGCGTCGCTGTTCCATCCGGAATGTTTGAACTCCACCGGCCACAAACAGCAAAGCCCAGCCCACCGCGCCGATCCAGCCGGCGATGCTGAATTGCAGGGAACTTTGCAGCACCCCCACGTCCGAAAGGATCGGTGCGGGGGCCACCATGGCCGCAAAGAGGAAGTTGAGCGCCCGCTGGGCGTAAGGCACCAGATTGGCAAGTGCGGGCAAAAGGACGTAGGCGGGCTCTTCGGCCACGGCACTTGGCAGAAAGAAGACCCCCGAACTTGGGATCAACGCCTTTTGCCAGACCGCGACGATGGCGGTGGCGACGACCGCCGCCATGCTGATCGACGCTGCGACCGGCCAGCGAAACCGGGCAAAGCTGGCGAGCAGACCCGCCATCCAGTTGGTCGTGGTGAACGCCAGGGTAAGGACCTGCAGCAGCACATGGCCTTTCGCCTGCACGTTCAGCACGAAAACCCCGACGAACACAGCAGCGATGGCGGCGCTGCCAAAGACATAGGTCTCGGGCACGCCCGCCCAGTAGATGTAGGAGGCCGAGCTTAACAGCAGGGCGGTGGCAAGCAGACCGAAAAGGATGCTGCCGGTCAGGCTGCGGATCAGGACATAGACCAATCCCGCCATCAGCGCGGACGTGAGCGAAATGGTTACCCCGACTGCGGATTGCCCGTCGACGCCGGGCAGGGCGGACATGATCTTGGTACTGGGCAAGATCAGGAACGAGAACAGCGGATGCACCTTCGTCCTGAAGTGATCACTGGTGACATCGGTCATGTTGGCGACGACACGTGGAATGTCGGCTCCGAACCAGAGATCATAGCGCACATAGACGGCTGCGGGGATCAGCGTGGCCAGGTGCAGCGACCAGAGCAATGCCCCGATCACGACCAGCGCGAAAACCAGAAATTCGACCGGGGTCACCTTGAGTTTGTAAATCATTTGCATCCCGATTACGTCCCGTAAAGCATCAAGCCAAGAATTGTCAGAAGGCAGAGCCGGCTAATTCCGTCGCGGGCGCTGAACACGACGGGGTCGTCATGCATCCAGCCGCGGTGCGCGATCATCACCATCCGCGTGACCCAGTAAAGCAGGACTGCGCAGACGCCCCATAGCGCCTGTGGCTGGCTGTAAAGTTCGACGACGGCGGGAGAATCTACGTAAAGCACCATCACCAGGACCGACACGTAGCCCGCAGCTATCGCAACCATCGAGATGATGGGCAGATCATCGACATGATACCCGCGACCGCTGGCGGTCAATTTCCCGCGCGCAGCACTGTCAATCAGCTCGGCCTGTCGTTTGACGGCCGCCAGCGACAGGAAAAAGAAGGTTGAAAAGGCCAGAAGCCAGACAGAAAGCTCGATGCCAGTTGCAACTCCGCCGGCGATGATGCGCGCGGTGTAGAGGCCGGCAAGCACACAGATATCGATGACGATCCGGCGCTTGATGAAGAGGGAATAGGCGGTCGTAAGGGCCAGGTAGCCCAGCATGACAATCAGAAAGGAGCCACCGAGTAAAGTTGCCAGCAGCACTCCGGCCGCGATCAGTCCTGCCGCCATCCAGGTGCCATGCGACAGTGGAATCCGCCCCGATGCAAAGGGCCGGTTTCGTTTGCGGGGATGGGCCCGGTCCGCAGAAAGGTCCAGAAGGTCGTTCAGCACATAGA
>JANOCQ010000323.1:0-1865 GCA_031412255.1 Paracoccaceae bacterium
AGAAGCTGGCCGGCGGTGGCTACTTCAAGATCATCAACCAGTCGGTCCCGGCAGCACTGGAAACGCTGGGCTACTCCACCCATCAGGCCGCCGAAATCGTGGCCCATGCGGTCGGTCACGGCTCGCTGGGTCAGGCGCCCGCCATCAACCACACCTCGCTGATCGGTCACGGCTTCGGCCCGCGCGAGATCGAAAAGGTGGAGGCAGCGCTGCCGTCCGCCTTCGACATCAAGTTCGTCTTCAACCAGTGGACGCTGGGCGAGGATTTCTGCAAGGGCACGCTCGGCATCCCAGAGGACAAGCTGAACGACCCGACCTTCGACCTGCTTCGGCACCTCGGATTCACCAAGGCGCAGATCGACGCGGCCAACGACCATGTTTGCGGCACGATGACGCTGGAAGGTGCGCCCCACCTGAAGCCGGAGCACTACCCGGTCTTCGATTGTGCCAATCCTTGCGGCAAGACCGGCAAGCGGTTCCTGTCGGTCGAATCGCACATCCACATGATGGCGGCGGCGCAGTCCTTCATCTCGGGCGCCATCTCCAAGACGATCAACATGCCGAACTCCGCCACCATCGCCGAGACGCTGGCGGCCTATGAACTGTCCTGGTCGCTCGGCATCAAGGCCAACGCGCTTTACCGCGATGGGTCCAAGCTGAGCCAGCCCCTGGCCTCCGCTTTGGTCGAGGATGACGAGGAGGCCGAGGAGATCCTCGCCACCGGGTCGCAGCAGGAAAAGGCGACCGTCCTGGCCGAAAAGATCGTCGAGCGGATCATCATCAAGGAGATCGTCCGCTCCAACCGCGAAAAGCTGCCCGAACGGCGCAAGGGCTACACGCAAAAGGCCATCGTCGGCGGTCACAAGGTTTATCTGCGCACCGGCGAATACACCGATGGCTCCCTGGGCGAGATCTTCATCGACATGCACAAGGAAGGTGCGGGCTTCCGCGCCATGATGAACAACTTTGCCATCGCGGTCAGCGTGGGCCTGCAATACGGCGTGCCGCTGGAGGAGTTCGTGGAGGCGTTCACCTTCACCCGCTTCGAGCCCGCCGGAATGGTGCAGGGCAATGACAGCATCAAGAACGCGACCTCGATCCTGGACTACATCTTCCGCGAACTGGCGGTCAGCTACCTCGACCGCACGGACCTCGCCCATGTGCAGCCCGGCGGCACCGCCTTCGACGATCTGGGACGCGGCGAGGCGGAGGGCAAGCTGAACATCGGTGAAGTCTCCGAGACCGCGGCGTCGAAGTCGATCGAGATGCTGAAGAGCATTTCCTCCACCGGCTATCTGCGCAAGCGTCTGCCGCAGGATCTGGTGGTGTTGCAGGGCGGCATGGCGGCCCGGATGGGTGCAGCCTTTGCCACCGGCACCGATGCGGGCGCGAGCTATGCCGTTCGCCTGCCCGACGGCGCCAGCGCCAGCACCGCGCTCGCCTCCGGGACCGTGCCGATGGACATGCGCGTCAAGGCCAAGATGCAGGGCTACGAAGGCGATCCCTGCGGGGAATGCGGCAACTACACGCTGGTCCGCAATGGGACCTGCATGAAGTGCAACACCTGCGGCGGGACGAGCGGCTGTAGCTGAGAACTGATTTGGGTTGGGGCGGAAGAGTTACAGCTCGACCGCCCCGGCTTTCCGACGTGTATGTGGCACAGCGTCGGAGAAGCTTTCTCGCCCCTCGCGGGACGATGGTCTTAAGGACCATGGTTGGGAGAAAGCAGCAATACCGTGCCTGAAACTGTCCCCCGGATTCCACATGGCTGTGGATGGGTGGGGATAACTTGAAAGGCAGGTGATTAAGATTAGCACCAAGAAAGCGGTAGAAGTTACTAGCAAACGGGTGGCGCGTATTGCGTC
>JANOCQ010000324.1:0-36737 GCA_031412255.1 Paracoccaceae bacterium
GACTGGCCGCCTGGCTCGTCCTGCGACAGGAGCTTTCGGCAGGGGCGATGATCGCGGCCTCGGTGCTGATGGGGCGGGCCTTGCAGCCGGTCGAACAGACGGTCGGCCAGTGGGCGGTCGTGACCCGTGCAAGGCAGGCCCGGACCCGGCTGGCGGGGCTTTTGGCCGAAGTCCCGGTGCAGCCACCGCGAACCGCGCTGCCGCGACCTCGGGCCATGCTGGAGGTAAAGGGTTTGGCCGTCGTTCCACCGGGTGCCTCGGCTTCGGTGGTGCGCGGCATCGGATTCAGCCTGTCGCCGGGCAAGGCACTGGGAGTCATCGGTCCCTCGGCCTCGGGGAAGAGCTCGCTTGCCCGGGCGCTGATCGGGGTCTGGCGTCCCAGTGGGGGGCAGATCCGGTTGGATGGGGCGACGTTGGAGCAATATGACCCGGATGTGCTGGGCAGCTGCATTGGCTACCTGCCGCAGCGGGTGACGCTGTTCGACGGCACCGTCGCCGAAAACATCGCCCGCTTCCAGTCGGGCGCTGATCCGGGCGGTATCGTTGCGGCCGCCCGGGCGGCGGCGGCACACGAGATGATCCTGACGCTTCCGCAAGGCTATGACACCCCGGTCTCCAGCGTTGGAGGCCGTCTGTCCGGGGGGCAGATCCAGCGCATCGGCCTTGCGCGCGCGCTGTATGGAGATCCGGTGCTGCTGATCCTGGACGAGCCGAACTCGAACCTCGACAACGACGGCTCACGCGCACTGAACCAGGCGATCCGCTGCGCAAAGGCGCGGGGGGCTTCTGTCTTGATCATGGCGCATCGTCCGGCTGCAATTCAGGAATGCGATCTCCTTCTGGTGCTGCAAGACGGGGCTGTCGCGGCCTTCGGTCCCCGCGATGCGGTTCTGCACGAATCGGTCCGCAACGCGCGCGACGTTGCGCGACTGTCGGCCGCAGGCGGTGTCGCATGACGGTGGCAGACCGCTTTCCGATCCGTGCGCTTCTGACACTGGGGGTTGGCGCTTGCGTGGGTCTGGTCGTGGTCTTCGGGCTTTGGGGAACCATGACCCGGATCTCGGGGGCGGTCATCGCACCGGGCCATGTCGAGGTCGAGCGCGACCGCCAGATCGTGCAGCACCCTGATGGTGGTGTGGTCGAGGCCATTCTGGTGACCGAAGGCGCTCGGGTAAAAGCGGGCGACCCCCTGCTGCGGCTGGATGGTTCTGCGCTGCAATCCGAGTTGACCATCGTCGAGGGGCAATTGTCCGAACTTGCGGCAAGATCTGCACGCCTGACGGCCGAAAGGGACGGGCAGACGGAAATGCCAATCCCACCGGAACTGCAGGCGATGGCCGAACGATCGCCCGACGTCGCGGCACAGCTTGACGGACAGCGCCGCCTTTTCGAGGCCCGCCGTGCCACGCTGGAGCAGGAGCGCCAGCTTCTGGCACGGCGGCTCGACCAGTTGGCGGAACAATCGGGCGGGCTGGTGACACAGAAGGTGGCGCTGATCGCCCAGCTTGACCTTATCGAGCAGGAGCGCGCCGCACAGCAGGGACTTTTGGACAAGGGACTGGCCCAGGCCGGCACCGTCCGCGCACTGGAACGCGAAAGAGCGCGGCTGCAGGGCCTGCTGGGGGAGCTGGCGTCGGAACAGGCTCGCACTGAAGGCCAGGGAACCGAAACCCAGATTGAAATTGCCAGCCTCGCCACCCGCCGCCGTGAAGAGGCGGCGGAGGAGTTGCGGCAGATCGGACCGATCATGCTGGAACTGTCCGAGCGCCGCCGAGCGTTGACCGCGCGGATCGACCGGCTGGAGATCCGTGCGCCGGTCGCCGGGGTTGTCTTCGGCCTGCAGGTCACGACCCCCCGGGCAGTGCTGCGCGCTGCAGAACCGGTTCTTTACCTGATCCCTCAGGACCGCCCTCTGCTGATCACTGCGCGGATCCCGCCGATTCACATCGACGAGGTTGCGGTCGGGCAGGCAGTGGAGGTGGTTTTCTCGGCCTTCGCAGCGCGCGACACCCCGCATCTGACCGGCAGGGTGAGTCTGGTTTCTGCCGACGCGCTTAGCGATCCACAGACCGGTGCAGCCTACTATCTGGCCGAGGTCGAGCTGGCCGAGGGGGAACAATCGCTGCTCACAGACCGCGTGCTGGTGCCGGGGATGCCGGTGGAAGTCTTCCTGCAGACGGGTCGCCATGCGCCCCTTGCCTATCTGACCAAACCCTTCACCGACTACTTCTCGCATGCTTTTCGCGAAAGCTGATCCTTTTGCACCACAGCCGGCGATTGTGCGGAGAATCTGCACGACGTCGCCTATTGGGCCTAGACTGACCCTGAAATGGCCACAAAGCTTGGTCTAGATAGCACAACCAAAGCATGAGTCGGCTGGATACGGTGTGAAATTGGGCGGAATTGTGTCGCAAGGGACGGCGGTGATCGAGGGGCTGCGCAGCAGGCTGCGGCTTACAGCTGTCGTGTCCACTGATGGCTGGGCACGGACCTGGCTGTCGCGGGCCACGGCGGCGGGGGTCCGGGCCTTTCTGGTGATGATCCTGATCGTGATGCCCTCGGTGATACTGCCCGGCATCGGCACCGACACCAAGCAGATCGTCGCTCTGGTCGCCTTGTTCGGCGGGGCGCTGGTGTTCTTCGAATACAACGCCGTCTACCCCAGCCTGATCGAGTTCCGCGACGGGGCCCCCTACAACCGCATCCGCTATCTGATGATGCTGACCATCGTGGTGATCCTTTCGGCGATCGTCGCCGATATCGACCATTCGACCACCGTTTCGCGCTTTTTCCATGCCGTGGGCCTGATGATCGGCGCCTCGCTGGACTTTCCCTACTCGCCCGTCCGGCTGGTCAGCTATATGCTGGAGGCCGACGCCACCGCCGCAGACATCGCGCAGGTCAAGATTGCCGCCGCGACCGCTTATATCATCTCGCTTTTCTCGCTGGCGCTGTTCGTGATTGTGCTCAAGCTGGTCGGCTGGCCCTCGACCAAGGCCGCGTTCAACGTCTGGGTAAACCTGCCCACCTTCGAACCGACGGCGGGTGGCGATGTCGTCGACCGTCTGGTCCGGGATTCGCATGTCAATCTGGCGGTGGGGTTCCTTTTGCCCTTCGTCATCCCGGCGATGGTGGCGCTGTTGACCACGGGCATTCCGGCAGAAACGCTGACATCGCCGCAGACGCTGATCTGGGCGATGGCGCTTTGGGCCTATCTGCCGGCCGCGCTGATCATGCGGGCCGTCGCGATGGCGCGGATTGCCGATATGATCCGGATCAAGCGCGCGGCAAAGCTTGCGGTCCTGGGTGCCATCGAGCCGTCGAAACTGGACCGCACTGCGGATGACGAGGACGAGGATCTTTAGCCGCTTTCTCCTGCTGGCGCTGCTTGGCTCACCCGGCGGGGCCGAGACGTTGCGAGTAGCGACCTGGAACGTTGCCCTGGACCGACCGGGGCCGGGACTACTCGTGAAGGACCTGACCGAGGGCGGGCCGCAGGTGCTGGCGGTCGTCCGGGTGCTGGCAGAGTTGCAGGCGGATGTGGTGCTGCTGACTTCGGTCGACTACGATCGCGGCGGAGTGGCGCTGCGACTTCTGGCCGAGCAAGTGGCCGCTGCGGGCCTGGACTATCCCCACCGCTTTGCCTTTCGGCCGAATACCGGCATGCAGACCGGATTTGACATTGATGGCAACGGGCGGACGGGTGATGCCCGAGACGCGCAGGGCTTCGGGCTTTATTCGGGAAACGGCGGGATGGCGGTGCTGTCGCGGCTTCCGATCGACGCGGACGCGGCGCGGGATTTCTCGGGCTTCCTGTGGCGCGACCTTCCGGGGGGGTTGTCCGCTGATCCGCCGGACCTGGCGGCCGTACAGCGTCTGGCCGCGACGGGGTTCTGGGACCTGCCGGTGGAAACCGCAACGGGTCCGCTGCATCTTCTGGCATGGCACGCGACGCCGCCTGTCTTCGACGGACCCGAGGACCGCAATGGTCGGCGCAATCACGACGAAGCGGCATTCTGGCGTCTGTTCCTGGATGGCGCCTTGCCCATGGAACCTGCTGATGCGCCCTTTGTGTTGTTGGGGGATGGCAATCTGGATCCGGGCGACGGCGACGGGCGCCGTGAGGGGATCGCGGGACTTCTGGCGCACGCCGCCGTGCAGGACCCCCGGCCCACCGGCCTGCATGGGCGCAGCGAACCTGCGCACAGGGGCGACCCTGCGCTGGACACGGCGATCTATGACGACCTGGGGGGCCTGCGCCTGGATTATGTGCTGCCGTCCTCGGAACTGAAGGTGGAAGCGGCCGGGGTGATGTGGCCCGCGACCGGGGATGCGCTGTGGCCCGACCTTGTCGCAGCGTCGCATCACTTCCCCGTATGGGTGGACATCACGCTACCCTGATGCCTTTTGCCGTCAGGTGGTGGAGGATGACTTGATCCAGCGGAGTGTCCTGCCAGTCGGGCAGCCAGTGCCGCAGGGGAACGGGGTCCAGGCGGTGCGGATGATCGAAAAGATACAGCATCTCGCGCAGTTCGCGGGCCAGTTCCCAGACCGGGCTGGTCAGTGTGAAGATCCAGAGCGGGAAGCGCTTGATGCGCATGGGGCGGCCTGACATGCGGGCAATCCGTGCCGCAAGTTCCGAAATGGTAAAGGCGTGGCCACCGTAGGGGATGTCGGCATAGGCGGGCAGAACCGGGCCCAAATCCACCAGGGCCACCGCCGCGCGCGCCATGTCGGGCAGGTAGGCATAGGCGTGAAACGCGTCAGGATCGCCCAGGGTGGTGATCTTCCCCTTGGCCACCTCGCCCAAGATCAGTCGGTTCATCACCATCTGCGGGGCCCCGGGCAAGAGGAAGTCTCCGCCACGCAATAGGATCGTGCGCTGCCCCTGGCCAGCCGCCGCGCGGTAGCGTGCCTCCATCTCGGCCCGGATGCGGCCCTTGCGGCTGATAGGGCGGTGCGGCGTGTCTGCGTTCCAGGGTCCGGGCTCGGTGCCGTAGGGGTAGACGTTGCCGGGGACAAGCAGCGTCGCACCCGAGGCTTTTCCGGCGGCCAGAACCGATGTGGTGATTTCGGGGATCAGCTTATCCCAATTGTGATAGGCGGGCGGGTTCAGACCGTTGACGATCAGGTCAGCTCCTTTCGCCGCCAGCGTCATATCCGTGCCGCGCCGGTAGCGGCGGACGGTCCAGCCCGTCGCCTGCAAGGCAAGTGCCACCTGCCCGCCGAAACCGCCGGAAGCGCCTAATACCAATGCCGTCCGTTCCATGATGATCTCCTTTTCACACTTATGCGCGGCCGGCGGTGCAAAAGGAATTGCATGCAATCGACGATCCGGTATTCACCGATGAATGGAATTGCCCGACTGGACCCTGATACGCTCTTTCCTGGCCGTCGCCGAAGCCGGGTCCCTTTCGGGTGCCGCACGCGTCACCGGGGTCAGCCAGCCCTCCCTTGGTCGCCACGTCCAGACGCTGGAGGCCGCACTCCAGGTCGCTCTTTTCACGCGCACTGCCCACGGCCAGTCGCTGACTGAGGCTGGGCATGCCCTGCTGCCCTCTGCGCGCGCCATGCAGGCTGCGGCAGCCGAACTTGCGTTGACTGCGAGGGGGCACTTTGCCGGGGTTGAGGGTACGGTTCGCGTCACCGCCAGCCGCGTCGTGTCGCACCACATCCTGCCGCCGGTCCTTGCCCGCCTGCGCGCCGAGGAGCCGGGCATCCAGATCGACCTTGTGCCCTCGGACACAAGCGAGAACCTGCTGTTCGGAGAGGCTGACATTGCGCTGCGGATGTACCGCCCCACGCAGGCCGACCTGGTCGCGCGACAGGTAGGCAGCCTTGCGCTGGGGCTTTATGCCGCGAAGAGTTACCTTGAGCGCAAGGGCAGGCCGAAGAGCCCAGAGGACTTGATGGAGCGTGAGTTCGTCGGACAGGACCGGATGGATCAGATCATCCGGGTCATGCGGACGCTGGGGATGAATCCAACGCGCAGTTTCTTTCCCGTCCGCTGCGACGATCCCCTGACTTATGTGGAACTGGTCCGCGCGGGCTGCGGGGTCGGTGGCATCCTGCGGGCCCTGGGCGATAATGACCCGGTGCTGGAGCGGATCGACCTGATCCCCGACTTGCCCAGCCTTCCCGTCTGGCTGACCGCCGCTCCTCGCCTGCGCCAGTCGCCCAGACTGCGGCGCGTCTGGGATGCCTTGGCAGCAGCCTTCCCCGCTTGAAGTTTTCCGGCCGAAGGGCTAGGCCCACCGCGACCCAATCCTGCGGAGCATCTTATGGCAAACCCGTCCCTCCTTATCCTTGCCGGCGACGGCATCGGCCCGGAAGTCATGGCCGAGGTGAAGAAGATCATCGGCTGGATGGGAGCCAGGCGCGGCGTCCACTTTGACGTCTCGGAGGACCTGGTGGGTGGCTGTGCCTATGACGCGCATGGCACGCCGCTGACGGACGCCACGATGGCCAAGGCGCAGGCGGCGGATGCGGTTCTGCTGGGTGCCGTGGGTGGGCCCAAATATGACATGTTGGACTTTTCGGTGAAACCCGAACGGGGATTGCTTCGCCTGCGCAAGGAAATGGACCTGTTTTCGAACCTGCGTCCCGCGCAGTGCTTTGACGCGCTGGCCGATTTCTCGTCGCTGAAACGCGAGGTGGTGGCAGGTCTGGACATAGTGATCGTCCGCGAATTGACGAGCGGTGTCTACTTTGGCGAGCCGCGGGGCATCTTCAAGGAAGGCAATGAACGCGTCGGGATCAACACCCAGCGCTACACCGAATCCGAGATCGCCCGCGTGGCGCGGTCGGCTTTCGAGCTGGCGCGCAAGCGCAACAACAAGGTCTGCTCGATGGAGAAGGCCAACGTCATGGAATCCGGCATCCTGTGGCGGGAAGTTGTGCAGGAAGTGCATGACCGCGATTACCCTGACGTCGCCCTGACCCACATGTATGCCGACAACGGCGCGATGCAGCTGTGCCGCTGGCCAAAGCAGTTCGACGTGATCGTCACCGACAACCTTTTCGGTGACGTGCTGTCGGACATGGCAGCGATGCTGACCGGGTCCCTGGGGATGCTGCCCTCGGCCAGCCTGGGTCTGCCGATGGCGAACGGTCGCCCGAAGGCGCTGTATGAACCGGTCCACGGTAGTGCGCCGGACATCGCTGGCCAGGGCAAGGCCAACCCGATCGCCTGCATCCTGAGCTTCGCGATGGCGCTGCGCTATTCCTTCGACCTTGCCGAAGATGCGACGCGGGTCGAGAAAGCCGTGGAAAAGGTGCTGGCGGACGGTGTGCGCACCGCCGATCTGATGGGCCCCGAGGGTGGCACCCCGGTTTCGACCAGCCAGATGGGCGACGCTGTGATCGCGGCGCTGGATGCCAGCATTTAAGGCCTGACCCGGGGCGCTTTTGCCCCGATTTCCCCCTGGAGCCCGCCGATGTCCCCCTCCTTGAAAGGCGTGCTTCTGGGGCTGGCCGGATTTGGCCTCTTCTCGGTGGCCGATGCCACGATCAAGCTTCTGGGGAACAGCTACCACTCGGTGCAGATCGTGGCGTTTGCCGGCCTTTTCACCCTGCCGCTGATCGGGCTTCTGTGGCTGACAAGCCGCCCCTCGCTGATGCCGAAGCATCCCTGGCTGATGCTGATCCGAACGCTGGCGCTGATCGCCAACTCGCTTCTCGTGACCTATGCCTTCACGGCGATGCCCCTGGCCGAGGCCTATGCGATCTTCTTCACGCTGCCCCTCGTCCTCACCATTGTCGCCTGGCCGGTGCTGGGAGATCGCATTGACGCGATGGGAGGTGTCGCCGTTGTCCTGGGCCTGATCGGCGTGATCGTGGCGCTGAACCCGGGGCGGGTCGAGTTCGACATCGCCCATGTCGCCGCCGTGGCCGGGATGCTGATGGCGGTCGTGCATTACCTGATCGTTCGCAAAGTCGGCGAGGCGGAAGCCTCGGTGGTGATGCTGTTCTGGCCGATACTTGCCACGACGGTGACTGCCATGGCGCTTCTTCCAGGGCGCTACCTGTCGATGCCCGCCACCGACATTGCCACGCTGGCCAGCGTTTCGGTCACCGGGATGGCCGGGACGCTTCTGATGTTCGCCGCCTATCGCGCCGCACCGCCGGTGGTGGTGGCGCCGACCCAGTATTCGCAGATCGCCTGGGCCGCCGTCTTCGGAGCGCTGTTCTTCGCCGAGCCGATGACGGCCAGCACGGCCATCGGCATGGTCATCATCGCCGCGGCGGGCATTCTGGTGGTCCGGCAGCAGGACCGGCAAAAGACGTCTGCCTAGGGGCCGCCCGGCCTTGCATCCGCCCGGTGAACAGGCGAGATTGCTGCCGCTTACGTGGCGCAATTTCTCGCCCCTGTCCCGGAAATTTCGAATGTCGCAAACGCTTCGCGGTGCGCTTCTGTCGCTGGCCGCTTTTGCCGCTTATGCCACCCACGATGTCGTGGTGAAGTATCTGGGCGGCACCTATTCGGCCTTCCAGACCATGTTCTTTGCCGGGCTCATGGGCTTTCCGCTGGTCACGCTTTTGCTGCTCAGCGACCGCAAGGACGGCACGCTGATCCCGCGCCACCCCTGGTGGACGGCGATCCGGACCGTCAGTGCGGTGGTGACCGGCGTGATGGGGTTCTACGCCTTTTCGGTGCTGCCGATGGCGACCTGCTATGCAATCTTCTTCGCGATGCCGCTGTTCATCACGCTGATGGCGATCCCCATGCTGGGCGAGAAGGTCGGCATGCGCCGGGGTGTCGCGGTGATCGTCGGCCTTCTGGGGGTGCTGATTGTCCTGCGGCCCGGCAGCGGCGAAGGCTTCTCGCTGGGCCATCTGGCGGCGCTAGGAGCCGCCGCCACCGGGTCGCTGAGTTCGATCATCGTGCGCAAGATCGGTCGGGATGAGCGGTCCGTGGTGCTGATGCTGTATCCGATGGTGCTGACTTTTGTCGCGACAGGGGCGACCATGCCTTTCGTCTATCAGCCGATGCCGGTCCAGGATCTGGCCCTGACCGCCGTGATGGCCTTCCTGGGCATGATCGGAGCGCTTGCCAGCATCGCCGCCTACCGCGTTGCCGCGGCGATCATCGTGGCGCCGATGCAGTATTCCCAGATCATCTGGGCCGTGCTGTATGGCTGGCTTTTCTTCAATGAAGGCGTGGACTTCTACACTGCCGTCGGTTCGGGCGTCATCATCGCCTCGGGCATCTATATCGTACTGCGCGAAAGCACGCCCCTGATCAGCCAGAACCGCCCCGTACTTGAAAACCGCTCCAGACTGGAGATGGGTACCATGCCGCGCATCTCGGGTTGGCTGAAGCGCTTCGATAGAGGCGGGGATCAGACGTGACGCCTCTTGCCAAAGCCGCCGTCACGGGGTAACCCCCCGCCCAAGGTCGGAGCGTAGCGCAGTCTGGTAGCGCACCTGCTTCGGGAGCAGGGGGTCGGAGGTTCGAATCCTCTCGCTCCGACCAGATTTCCCGAAAGTTCAATCAGTATCCGAGGCAAGGTGTAGAGCTCCCTGGGACGAACCCTGGTTTGGCCCCCTGTCGCAGTTCTGTAATCTGTCCGTCGCGCCACTGTTGCCGGCAATCGTTATCCGTCCCTCCAGATTCACCTGTGAGGACGACCTTGATGAACCATCTCCTAGCCTCGGGCCTTTTGGCCATCGGACTGGCGACTGCGACCGCCTCTGCCGCCCAAGACACCATCCGCTTCGCCGTCACTGATATCGACGGCATGGAAGCGCTGCAGCGCGAGATGGGGCCCTTCAAGGAAGCGTTCGAGGCGGCTTCGGGCCTGAAGGTCGAGTTCTTCCCGGTCTCGGGCCGCACTGTCGCGGTCGAGGCGATGGCTGCCGACCAGATCGACTTCGTTCTGACCGGCCCGGCGGAATATGTCGTGTTCAACGCGCGGCTTGACGCCCAGCCCGTCGTCACCTGGGTTCGTCCCGACTACTATTCGACCGTCGTCGTCCTAGACGAAAGCTTGGTCAAGACGCCCGCGGACCTGAAGGGCCAGATGATCTCGTTCGGCGAGATCGGATCGACCTCCCAGCACCTCGGCCCGGTCGATCTTCTGGCCAAGGCGGGGCTGACCTATGCGGTGGACTACGAACCCGTCTTCCTCAACCGCAACGTCGCCGTAGAGGCGCTGATCAAGGGGGAGATCGCCGGGATCGGCCTGAACCGCACGCACATCGACAGCATCACCGAGAAGTTCCCCGATCAGAAGTTTCGCGTGCTGGTCAAGGGCGAGCAGCTTCCCGACGACATCCTCCTCGCCTCGCCCAAGGTGGCGCCCGGGGTGGTGGAGACCGTGCGCAAGACCTTCGCCGACAACAACGATGCGATCCTGGCTGCGCTGACCTCGACCGAGGAGAATGCCAAATACATCGGCGGCAAGTTCAACGCGAGCGTGACAAACTCGGACTACGACGTCGTCCGCAAGATGTTCGAGAATATCGGCATCACCGAGTTCACCGAGTTCGTCGGCGAGTGACGCGATGAATGCGCCGCTTCCCCCGCAGGCGCTGGCCGGTTCTGCCTTGGCAGAGCCGGTCCTATCCGTGCGCGGCCTGACCAAGGAGTTTCCCGGCCGCAAGGTCTTGCAGGGTCTTGATTTCGCATTGGCGCCGGGTCAGGCCACCGCGCTGATCGGGGCTAACGGGTCGGGCAAGTCCACCCTGTTGCGGTGCCTTGTGCGGCTGATCGAACCGACTTCGGGCCAGATCCGCATGCTTGGCCGCGAGGTGCCTACGCTGTCCGCGCGCGCCTTGCGCCAGTTCCGGGCCGAGGTTGGCATCGTCTGGCAGCGCCATAACCTGGTGCCCCGGATGTCGGCCTTGTCCAACGTCATCCACGGTGTCCAGGCCCGGATGTCCGGGCCTCGCGCCTGGGCGCAGTCGCTGGCACCCGCCCATGTGCGGGACGAGGCGATGAGTTGTCTGGCCCGCGTCGGTCTTTCCGACCGCGCGCTGGTCCGGGTCGACAGCCTGTCTGGCGGCCAGCAGCAGCGCGTCGCCATCGCGCGGATGCTGATGCAGCGCCCCGCTTTCATCCTGGCGGATGAGCCCGACGCCAGCCTGGACCCGCAGACCGGGGAAGAGGTCATGTCCCTTCTCCTGAACCTGGTGCGCGACGACGGCTTGTCACTGCTGGTGATCTCGCACCGGCTGGAGCACACGCTGCGCTTCTCGGACCGGATTCTGGGGCTTGCCGATGGCCGCATCGCGCTGGACCAGCCCACCAGCCGCGCCAGTGCCGCCGGGCTTCGCCACTTCTTCGACCACGCTGAGGCCGCATGAACACTCTTGCCCCCGCCCGCTTCCAGCACCGCAGCCTGGTGGAATACGGGGCCCTGCTGGCCGTGCTGGCGCTGGTCGTCACCTCGCTGGCCGCCACCGCGCCCGCGTTGGGAAAGGTCGGGAATGGCATTGCCCGGCTCTTTGCGCCCTCGGGGATGCTAACACAGATGTTCCCGCCGGACTTCACCCGGATCGTGCCCATCGGCTGGAAGCTTCTGGAGACACTGCAGATGGCCGTCGCAGGTTGCTTCCTTGGCCTTCTGCTGGCGCTTCCCTTTGCGATCCTTGCGACCGACCGGCTGTCGCCGCACCCGGTTGTCCGCCACGCCGCGCGCGCGATCATCGCGCTCTTCCGCACGGTGCCGGACCTCGTCTGGGCCATCATCTTCATCATCATCGTGGGCCTTGGTCCCGCAGCGGGCGTCCTGGCGATCATGGTCGACAAGATCGGCTTTGCGGGCCGCTTCTTCGCCGAGGCGATGGAGGAGACCGATCCCGGTCCGCAGGACGCCTTGCGCGCCATCGGGGCCAGTCGCCTGGGCATCATCGCGTCGGCCGTTATCCCGGCCTGTCTGCCGTCCTTCACCGCCACCTCGCTTTTCGCGCTGGAGAAGTCCGTGCGGGGGTCCGCCGCGCTGGGTCTTGTCGGTGCGGGTGGCATCGGGGTCGACCTCAAGGTCGCCTTCGACCTTTTCAACTACGACGAGGCTCTGGCGATCATCCTGATGATGCTCGCCCTCGTCGTCGCCGTCGAGCAGGGCTCGGGCTGGATCCGCAGGAAACTGATATGAACCACATGCTCACCGACACCGCGCATCTTTACTGGAATGCCGAATGGCAGAAGGCCGATGGCTCCAGTCCCTGGGCGATGCCCGAGCCCTGGGCCATGGACCATGCCAGCACGCTCGCTGCCGGGTCGCGCATCCTTGACCTCGGTGCCGGGATCGGCCGCCATGCCCTGGCCTTCGCGGAAGCGGGTCACCACGTCACCGCACTGGATGCATCCGAGGCTGCGATGGCCGCCGTTGCCGCCGCAGCCTTCTCGCGTGGCCTGACGCTGGATACCGTGCAGGCCCCGATGACCGACCTGCCGTTCGACACTGCCAGCTTCGACCATGTCCTTGCCTGGAACGTCATCTATCACGGCGACGAAGCCGTCGTGCGCCGAACCCTGACGGAAGTGGCAAGGGTTCTGCGCCCCGGTGGCACTTTCATGGCCACCATGCTTTCGGCCCGTCGTCTGCCCGTCGAACAGGCAAAGGCAAAAGGCCGCGAGATCAGCCGCAACACCTGGGTGTTCGAAGGAGAGGGTGACAAGGTCCACCCGCATTACTTCTGCACCGCGCCCGACCTTCTGTCGCTGATGTGGGGGTTCGAGGTCTTCATCCTCTTCGACCGCCCGCATGAAAAGCCCGGGTCATGGCATTGGCACCTTCTGGCCGAGCGTCTGGCATGACCGCCGAGCTGATCGAAGGCGCGCGCGTCATTCTGGACGACCGGGTGGAGATCGCTTCGGTCCGCATCGAGGCTGGCCGCGTCACCGGGATTGACGTGGCCCGCGATGGGGCGTCGGTCATCCCCGCAAAGGGCCACGTGCTGGCCCCAGCCTTCGTCGATGTTCACGGTGACGCGTTTGAGCGCCAGGTCATGCCGCGCCCCGGCGTGATGATTCCGGTCGAAACTGCCCTGCTTGAGACTGACCGCCAACTCGCCGCGAACGGCATTGCCACCGCCTACCACGCTTTGACCCTGTCCTGGGAACCGGGTCTGCGAAGCGTGGATACCGGCTGGCAGATTGTCCGCGCGCTGGAGGCACTGCGACCGCGACTGACCGCCGAGAACCGCCTGCAACTTCGGTGGGAAACCTTCTGCCATGAAGCCGAGCCCCTGATCGTTCACGCTCTCGCTGGAGTGGACCGCCCTGCCCTGGCTTTCAACGACCATACTTCGGCGATGCTACTGCACCCGGACATCGCCTTGCAGGACCGTCCCTTCGACCAGCTCGACCCCTTTCCGATAACGCCCTTCGACGCGCCACGCTTTGTGAAGAAGACTGCCGACCACGCCCGCCGCGCCCAGTTGGCGGCCGAGGATTACACGTCGCTGCTGACTTCGGTTTGGTCTCGCCGGACGGATGTCCCTGCGCATATCGTCCGGATGGCAGCGCTAGCCCGGTCGCACAAGGCGCCAATGCTGTCCCATGACGACAGCCAAGTCGAGACGCGCAGGTATTATCGCGGCCTGGGCGCCACCGTGGCCGAGTTCCCGATGCATGACCGGGTCTTCGTGGCGGCACGCGACGCTGGCGACTCCATAGTCTTGGGCGCCCCCAATGCCATGCGCGGTGGCAGCCATCTGGGCAGCCCCGGTGCCGCGCAGATGATCGCGCGGGGGCTTTGCGACATCCTGGCATCCGACTACTTCTACCCGTCCATGTTGGGCGCGATGGTGCGGCTGCATGCCGACCGGGTCGCACCGCTGGCCACCCTTTGGAAGCTTGTCTCGCTAAATCCGGCCCGCGCGATGGGCTTGGCCGACCGGGGTCGTATTGCCCCCGGCCAGCGCGCGGACCTTTTGCTGCTTGACTGGCCCGACGGCCAAACCCCGGCCCCACTGCGCACCTGGGTCGCGGGTCGGCCCGGCTATTCTGCACTGCCGCATCTTCTCCAGCCCGAACTCGCCCTCTAGGAGGCCCCTGATGTTCGACGCGCTTGCCAACTTCGACAGTCTCCCCGCCGCGCCTCAGGTCGACTTCACCTATTCCCACCCCGGCCAGTCGCGGGTCCGCCGCAGCCTGATCCGCGCGGTCGAGACGCTGACCGGCCAGCCGAAGCTGCGGCGGCTTTACCTGGACTGGGCTTGGGGCGAAAGCCTGCCCGGCGTGCCCGTCTTTTCCGCGGCGCTCCGCCAGTTGAGGATCGTCCCGCACATCGCCGCCGGAGCCGAGCACCTGAAGGCAGTTCCCGCGACCGGTGGGCTCCTTTTGGTCGCGAACCACCCCTTCGGCGTGGTGGACGGGCTTGCCATCGGCCATCTGGGGATGCAGCTGCGCGGCAACGTCCGCATCCTGACGAACAGCCTTCTCTGCCGCGTGCCCGAAATGGATCCCCACCTTTTGCCCGTCGATTTCTCTGGCACGCCGGACGCGCGGCGCCTGACCGCCGAGACGCGACGTCGTGCCGCCGAACTTCTCGCCGCGGGCAAGGTGGTTGCGGTTTTTCCGGCGGGTGGAGTGGCGACGGCGAACAAGCCGCTTACAGGGCGCGCCGTGGATGCGGCCTGGCATCCGTTCGTCGGGCGTTTGGCCACTATGCCCGGCGTGACAACGCTGCCCGTGCATTTCTCCGGCCAGAACTCGCGCCTGTTCCAGATCGCGAGCCACACTTCCTACCCACTGCGCGTCGCGCTGATCTTCCACGAAACCCGCCGCCGCATCGGCCGCCCGGTGGACCTGCGTGTCGGTGCCCCTGTCACGACCACGGACCTCGCGTCCCTCAACCGCGACCGGGTTGCCGCCGACCTTCGCCGCCGCTGCATGGCTCTGGCCGTGCCTGCACTTACGGACCCCGACGAGACCTATGTCTGCCCCCGCCACATCAAGTGGTAGACCGCGTCACACAAGGTTCATTCGCTCCTTTGCGCAGCTGACGCGGTCCCTCTTGCAATCAGATCAGGGCTGAGGGGCGCTGTTTTTCGCATCCGTTTCCTGGAGCGGAGCGCCGATACTGTCGGATGTCACCGAACCGTGCGGCTCTTCCGAATTGGGCAAGTGGGTCGCCATGCCCTGACCAGCAGCGTCCGGCGCGCCGTCTGGGCCATATATCAGCCGATGGGTGCCCCAGTAGGCGGTCGTGAATGCGATCAATGCTGCGGCAAGGCCGACGGGCACTCCGACAAGAGATTGTCGGACCCGAGGAAGGAAATGCAACTGCCGTTCCGGATCAATCGCGATGAGCAGGATCGTGGCCATGATAAGGGCGTGCCCGATCATGTCCACCCTGCCGAAGGGCCACACGGCGGTCAGAAAGATCACGAGCAGCGCAACCGACGACAGTTTGCGAATAAGCGGTGTCCACAGAAGGCCAAACCCCATGGTGAACTCAGCCACACCCGCCATCGGGATAAAGACGTCACGTGGGAGCCCGAAGGTCAGAAACGGCTTTTCCAGCACCAGAGGATAGAACCAGTCCGGGTAGGCGAACTTTTCCAGGCTGGACCACATCAATGCGATGGCAACCCCCCAGCGCAGCACCTCGAAGCGATGCCGGTGCCAGCTGGCTCGCGTGCTGGCGGCCAGAACCAGATAGCCCGCCACGCCGACGCCAAGCGCGAGATAGTCGAGAAGGTGGAAAAGATCATAGTCGCGTAGCGCAATCGCCCAGAGAACGATGATGCCCGCGGCAGACAAGGGCATGGTGCTGCGCCAGAACAACCCGGCTGCGATGAGCAACTGGAACCATGACACCCATTCGGACGGGGTGGCCAGGTCTGGCGTGAGATAGACGCCGCCCACAGCGAAGATCGCCACGAAAAAGGTGCCAACGGCCACGCGCATGAAATCGTCGGCCCGCAGCCACTGCTTAGCCGAGACGCGATCCATGCTGCCGAGCAGAGCAAGCCCAGCGCTGCTGCGTTCAAAGGCTCGGGCCGCAAGGAAGAAGATTAGCACCAGCGCCGCTGCCGTCCAGAACCAGACGTTGGTAAGCGTGACCGCGAGAGGTTTCGGTGCCGCACCGACGATGTAGGGAGCGAACCATTTGACGTGGGCCTCCGCAGTCCCGGCTGGGAAAAATGCCCCCAATGCGCCCAATGCACCCGCATTGTAAACTTTGCCGCCCTTCCAATCCCATTCCTGCGCCAGTTGGCGCGAAGCGTTACTCGCAGTGTGAGGTGACATCTTAATCCCTTCGCCGAAGACGGACTTCAGTTTCAAAGCGGCCACCAAGGGTGTGCATCGCCGCTCAACACGAAAGCTTCGGTAGTTATAAAATGCGTCAGCCGGGGTAAGGTTCCATCTTCATCGGCACACTTCGCTTTAGGTCCATCGCCGCCTTCGACGAAGGGAAGCCAATTACGAGTCGCGGTGGGTCAGACCCGGCATTGCCCGGTCGGCGGGCCTTGATGGACAAACCCAAGCGGACTGATCTGCGCCGGAAACAGCGTTACTTCCGGCCAAAGTTCTGCGAGGCGCTTCCTCTTGATGCAGGTCAATGTGCGCATTGGCCATGACTGGCAAAGACCATGCTGCTGATCATCTCCAGGGTAAGTGGCATGCTGACGCGCAGGACCTTGATTGGATGCGGACTGTCGGTCGCCGCCGTGGGCGCCGTGGGCTATAAAGTCTGGCCGCGCCTCGATGACTATCGGGACAAGGTCGCGCTGCAGCGGCAGTTGCCGTCCAGTGACCCGACCCTGGATGAGCTGGTGCGTATGGCGACGCTGGCCGCGAACGGGCACAACACTCAGCCCTGGGCGTTCCGGCTGGATGGTCAGACAGTCAGCATCCTGCCAGATTTCACCCGCAGGACACCGGTTGTCGATCCTGACGACCACCACCTTTGGGTCAGCCTTGGCTGTGCGACCGAGAACCTGTTCATCGCCGGGGCAGCACTTGGTCGGGCCGGCGCAGTCACCGTCGGCGAGGGGGACGAACCGCAGATCGACGTCGCGCTGTCGCGCGCACCGCCCGGGCCACAAGAGCTTTATCAGTCGATCCCGCTGCGCCAGTCCACGCGGTCGCCCTACGACGGCCAGCCCGTTTCCGGCAGGGACCTGGCGCTTCTGGAGGTGGCAGCGCAGGAGGAAGGGGTATCAGTTCAGCTTTTTACCAGACGCACCGACCGTGAGGCGATCCTTGAACTGGTCGTGGCCGGCAACACTGCGCAGATGGACGACCCTGCATGGATAGACGAACTGGTCGACTGGCTGCGGTTCAGTCCAGCGCGCGCGATCTCGACGAACGACGGACTTTTCTCGGCGTGCTCGGGTAATCCGGTGCTGCCCGAATGGATCGGCCGGCAACTTCCCGATGGTGTTCAAGAAGGGTTCAGAGACCGACAAATACCGGGCTCAGGTCCAGTCGTCGGCCGGAATTGCGGTCTTCACCGGCGACCAGGCCGACCCTCGGCACTGGATTGCTGTCGGGCGCGCTTTCCAGCGGTTTGCGCTTCAGGCGACAGCGCTTGGCATCCGCACCGCGCATCTCAACCAGCCGGTCGAAGTTCCGGCGGTCCGAGCGGACTTCGCGCGCTGGCTGGTCATGCCCGAAGCCCGACCGGACCTTGTGATCCGCTTCGGCCGGGCGCCCGCGCTGCCGATGTCCCTTCGGCGTCCGGTCAGCGACGTGCTGGCATGAAGTCGGCGTCGGACCTGCAGGTTTTATGCTTCTTTGCCGCAACCTACGCTTTCACGCGGTCGGGCATCGTGCTGGTTGTCGCGTGGCATGGTTTGGATTCGACAGCAGTTGGCAGCTTCGGTCTGACGAGCAGAAGCGACGCGATGACCAGCGGAGGGCTCCGTTGATGACACTCCGGCGCAATGTGCTTCTGGGCCTCGCGGGGCTGGCGCTTGGAGGCGGCGGTTACGTGTGGGGTGCCTTTCGAGAGGCGCGCCGCCAGACCGAGACGCGGCTTTTCGCCCAGGCCCAAGTGATTGACAGCCGGGCCGGCGCGCTGGAATTCGCGGTGGCGGGCGATGGACCGCCCCTAATGATGATCCACGGCACCGGCGGCGGTTTCGATCAGGGACTGCTCTTCGCCGCCGGTCTGCGCCAGCGCGGCTTTCGCATCATTGCGCCCTCGCGCTTCGGGTATCTGGGCAGTGCCTTTCCCGATGATGCCTCTCCCGCGCATCAGGCGGATGTGCTCGTTGATCTCATCGACCACCTCGGGATCGACAGACTACCGGTCGTCGGCGGCTCGGCGGGGGCGCTGACGGCGGCCGAGTTCGCGCTGCGCCATCCGACGCGCTGTTCGCACCTTGGGCTTCTGGTTCCGGCGGCGAACCTGACCAACCGCGATCCGGTCCAGTTCACGGCCCTGCAGGAAGCCGCCGTGAACATGGTCCTGGGCTCTGACTTCTGGTTCTGGGCGCTGGCGCGGTTTTCGCCACGGCAGATGATCCGTACGCTTCTGGCCACCGATCCCAACCTTCTGGACCAGGTGTCCGAGGGCGAACGTCGCCGCGCCGAGGAGATCCTGGAGCAGATCTTCCCGATCAGCCGCAAGGTAAACGGGCTTAGGACCGACGGGTCCTGGGCGGGCGTGCCGACAACGACCGCCCATGACCGGATCGCGGTGCCGACGCTGATCCTGTCGTGCGAGGACGATCTGTTCGGCACGGCTGCCAACGCGCGCCTTCTGGCCGAGCGAATCCTTGGGGCGAGGCTGACCGTCTTTCCGACCGGCGGGCATATCTGGCTTGGCCATGATGATGATGTCGCGGACCGGATTGCTGCATTCGTATTGGCAGACGGTCCACTACCGGTCCACGGTCCATGAGGAGAAGCGCATGACCTGGGTTCTTGCTGTCTTCGGTGTCTTGGCGCTTGGCCTTGGCACCGTCATCTGGACCACCAGCCTGACCAGGGCCTTCGAGTCCCGGCGGGTGGAGGTGGCTGCCGTCCCGCGCGACCCGCAACGGGTCCTGACCGAGGCCGACATCGCCAGCCTTCCGCCCCCGGTTCGCCGCTATATCGCGCTGACCGGCTCCATCGGTCGCCCGGTCGTGACCGAGATCACGCTGCAGTTCGAGGCCACGATGTACGACGCACCCGGTGCGGTCGGAATGACCGGGCCAGTGGAACAGACCAACCGGTTCGACACGCCGGAGCGGCTGTTCCTGATGAAAACGCGGATGAAGGGCCTTACCGTTGCCGTCCTGCACGACTTCTCGCAAGGCGGGGCGCGAATGACCGTCCGTCTCGCGGGGATGTTGAACGTGGTCGATCTGGCCGGGCCGGACCTGACCCGGACGGAAACCGTGACCATCGTGAACGACCTTGCCTTCTTCGCACCGTCGCGGCTGACAGATCCCCGTCTGGACTGGACCGCGATCGACGACAGCCGGGCGCATGTCGCCTTTACGCTCGGCGCGAACAGTGTGACGGCGGATCTGATCTTCAACGCCAAGGGAGAGCTGGTGGACTTCGTATCGGACGACCGCGGCATGCTGGAGAAGGACGGAACCTTGCGGATCCTGCGATGGACCACGCCGATGGGGGCATATCGCGAGATCGGCGGATGGCGCCTTGCGACGGAAGGCGAGGCAATCTGGCACCTGCCCGAAGGATCTTTCCCTTACGGCCATATGCGGCTTGTGTCCTACGATGCGAACTGACCTGTCGGCCGAACTTTGATGGAAAGTGGATTGACCATGCGACAGCTCGCCACAATGACCGCCGTCTGCGTCCTGGCCGTCCTGCCTGGTCGTGGGGTCGCGGATGCCTTCATCTCGAACGTCACGCTGGTCGATGTCGAGACCGGAACTGTTGTTCCCGGACAGTCCGTCCGGATCGAGGGCAAGGCGATCACCGCCATCGGCTCCGACCTGACCGCCCCCGACGGTGCCGCGGTTCTGGACGGGTCGGGTGGTTACCTGATCCCAGGCTTGTGGGATTCCCATGTCCACATCTTCTCGACGCCGACCGAGCCCGAAACGGCGCTACCGCTTTACCTGATCAATGGTGTGACCGGCGTTCGGGACATGGGCGCACTTTGGTCGATTGCCGAGCAGAAAGCGCTGCAGGACCGGATCGAGGCGGGCGAGGTGGCGGGGCCGCGACTGGTCCTCTCCGGGGCCTGGGTGGATGCAAGTCCCGGCTCCTGGCCGGGAATGCTCCTGGCCGACACGCCCGAAGAGGCCAACCCGGTGGTGGACCGGATCGCGGCCGAAGGCTGGGCGGCGGTCAAGTCCTACTCCATGCTGGACGAGCCGACCTATCTGGCGCTGGCGGCGGCAGCGAAGGACCACGGCCTCCCTCTCGTCGGCCATGTTCCAGAGAGGGTATCGCTTGGCACCGCAATTGCGGCGGGTCAGGCCGGGATCGAGCATTTCGGACGCATCCCGATGGCCTGCTCGACCCGTGAAGCCGAGATGCTGGACGATCTGCGCCGCGTGATGGTCGGAGGCGGCGACCGGGAGCGGGTCTTTGAAGTGATGGCCGCGCGCAACCGGATCGTGCTGGAAAGCTGGGATGCGGACCTTTGCCAGACGGTGCTTGCGGATCTGGCGCGGGCACGCGTCCATGTCAGCCCGACGCTTGTCGTCGCCGATTTCTACATCGGCAACTGGCCCGCTGCCGACACGCCCCGGATGCGGATGCTGCCACAGTCAGTGCGCGACGCCTGGGGAAAACCAGACTTTCGCCTTGCCGCCATGACCGACGAAGTGCGCGCCCTGGCGAAGGACACCATCGCGCTGGACCGCCGGACCTTCCGGCTGGCGCATGATGCCGGGGTGCCGATCCTGGCCTCGACCGATGCCTCCTTTGCCAATCCCTACATCTTCCACGGGGTCTCGCTTCTGGACGAATTGGACATCTACGTCGCCTCCGGCCTCTCCCCGCGCGAGGCCCTGTTCACCGCGACCGTGGCCCCGCCGCGGTTCTTCGGGCTGGCCGATCAGGACGGCACGATCGCCCCGGGACGGCGGGCAGACCTGCTGCTTCTGGACGCCAATCCGCTGGAAAGTCTGGCCCCGCTGCGGCGCCCGCTCGCGGTGATCGCCGGCGGACGCATCTTCGACCGAGCGGCGCTGGACGCGCTGGAGGCACGGCTTCTGGCGGAGGGTGAATGAATGCCCGCCCTCCCAAGCCACAGTCAGGAGACGGTGCATGCAACCAGATGACCGCGAACCCCCGGTCCGGTCGGTATGGGCTTTCTTCGCCCTGACCTTCGCCATCGCATGGGGTGGAATGGGGCTGACCCTTGTTTTCCAGGATCGGCTGGCCGCTGGACAAACCGCCGTGGCGCCCGCGATGCGCACGCTCGACCCCGAGGGGCTGACAATCTTCCATCCCGGATTCGCGGGCGCGGGGGGCGGGTTTGTCACCACAGCGGCCGATCTAGCCCCTTGGGGACGGCTCCTGTGGTCGGGCGGTGCGATGCAAGCTTCCGATCGGGACCAAATGCTTCGAAGGGCCGAGACCGGGACAGCCGGTCCTAGTTATGGTCCGGACGTGGTCATTGATCGCACCAGCACCGAAGGTGAGGTTCGCGGGCCCGGCGGCTGGATTCCGGATCATGTCGGGTCGCTGCGCTATTACCCCGCACCGCATCTGGCGATCGCAATCAAGATCGACAGCGACGTCAGCATGCTGGGTCCGACCGGCGCCCATGACGGGATTGAGCGTGCGATTTGCACCGCGATCCTGAAGGACGCCGGTGACGGTCTCTCTCAATCCGCTTGCTTCGCCAGACGGGTCCCACGACCCTCTTTCTACGCCAGAAGCCGGACGGCGGCTTCCTCAACTTAGCCAGTGACATGGAGCAGGATGACAACCCATCGGCCCCACCCCGCAGACCCAGCACTTTCCGCATGGCCTTGATCCTTGCCATCGCTCTTGGCGGTCTGCTCGCGGGCGCATTGGCCTATCTGCTGGCCATCAGCCCCGGCCAGCCGCGCCTGCTTGTCGATGCCGCGGGCCAGACAATCCCCGGCAGCCTGTCCGAACGGGTCACCGTCCAGATCGGCGGAGTCCCGCAAACCATGATCATCCAGAGCGCTGATCCCGCCAACCCCGTGCTTCTGTTCCTGCACGGCGGCCCCGGCATGCCCGAGTTCTTCATGGAGGAGATGCACCCCACCGGGCTTGCCCGGCATTTCACGATGGTCTGGTGGGAACAGCGCGGCGCGGGCATGTCGTTCTCGACAAAGATTGCGCCCGAGACGATGACCCTGGTGCAGATGATCGCCGACACCATCGAAGTCTCCGATTACCTGCGCGCCAGATTCAACCAGGACCGGATCCTTCTTTTTGGACATTCGTGGGGGAGCTACCTTGGCATCCAGGTCGCCGCCACCGCCCCCGATCGCTTTCGCGCCTATGTCGGCATGGCCCAGATCACCCATCAGCTGCGGTCCGAAGTCATGGCACATGACCACCTTGTCGGCGCCTACAGCGATCTCGGCGACGAAGCGATGGTGCGGGAACTCAAGGCCGCGCCGGTCAGCATGGCTGGCGGGCTTTCAACGGCCTGGATGCGGCTTCGCGACCGCGCCATGCACGGCGTCGGGGTCGGGAACACGCACGCAAGCCGGTCGGTCATCACCGGCATCTTCCTGCCGGTCTGGCGTGTCCGGGCCTATACCATCACCGAAAAGATGAACATCTGGCGTGGCAAGCTCTGGTCACGACCTTTCTTCTGGGAAGACCTGCTGCGGGATGACCTTTCTTCCCGTTTGACCAAGTTCGACCTGCCGATATACTTCTTCGTGGGCCAGCACGACTACACGGCCAACAAGGACCTCTCCCGCGCCTACTTCGACAGGATCGCTGCGCCGACGAAGGGCTTCTACCTGTTCGAGAATTCGGCCCACAGCCCGCTCTTCGAAGAGCGGGAGCGAGCCATCGACATTCTGTTGCGGGATGTGCTGCACTGATCGCGCGCTCTGGCGGTGGCTGCAGGCCGAGTCCTTTGTGGATCAGTGTTTGTCGGGAGGCCTTCCAGGTGTTTTCCTTAATGCGCAACCTCAGCGGGCCCGGCCCGTCAGGATTTTCACATGACCACATACGACATCATTCCGGACATTCACGGCCAATCGATTAAGCTGGAATCCGGTCTCCATCGGCTGGGCTGGCGCCGCAGAGGGCTTGGTTGGTTCCATCCGGATCCGGATCGTCAGATAGTCTTCCTTGGCGATTTCATTGACCGTGGGCCGGACAACGCTGCCGTGCTGAGAACGGTTCGCTCCCTGGTCGATACGGGCAAGGCGAGAGCGATCATGGGCAACCACGAGCTTAACGCCCTGCACTTTCACACCTTGCACCCGCACGATGGGCAGCCGCTTCGGGCGCATTCGGCCAAGAACATACGCCAGCATCGGACATTCCTGGAGCAGTTCCCCCTTGGTGACCCAAAGACCCGCGACGCTCTGGCCTGGATGCGCGGCTTGCCGCTGTTTCTGGAAGAAGATGGGTTCAGGGCCGTTCACGCCTGTTGGACCAGTTCCTCCATCGAGCGATTGAAAGCGATTACCATCAACGGCGTGCTGTCCGATGAGCAGCTGGTTCGTGCAGCAGATCGCAGCAGGGTCGACGAGATGTTCACCTTGACGGAGCAGTTGACGAAGGGTCCTGAGGCTAAATTGCCTGATGGTCACTCCATCACGGACAAGGACGGAACGGTTCGCCAGGAGGTTCGGCTGCAATGGTGGAATGCTACAGCACGAACCTGGCGCGAGATTGCCATTTCAGTTCCGTCGATGAACGATCTGCCCGACGGGTATTTACCTGAAGCGCTGATGTCACAGACCTATCCCAGAAATCAGCGGCCGGTGTTCTTCGGGCATTACTGGCTTAGCGGCCACCCTGTCCTGCAGGCTCCGAATGCTCTCTGCCTTGACTACTCGGCAGGCAAGGCGGGTCCATTGGTGACCTACGAACTGACGGAGCCAGGTGCGCCGCTCTCGCTTGACAAGATCAGGGTTCATCCAACGATCAGCTAAGCAGGGCGACCGGAGCAGATACGCAGCTGGTGGACGTCGGAAGGTCTAGGCGCTCTCGGGCGTGAAAAGCTCGAACCCGAGGATTCTTTTGCCCGGCGATGCACTGGTGGACAGGTCCCCCTGCATTTGCACGATCGCCTCGGTGGTGAGACGTTGGATCGGATGGGCGACTATCATCGTGAGGATGCGGTCGACCAGGCCCATGCGGGTGTGTTCGGTCATGTCGTTGCCAACCGCGACGATCGTGCCAGCCTTTCCGGTGGTCCGAAGGGCCTCCAGCACGCCTGGCATGCCGCCGCCGCCAACATAAAGGCCGACAAGGTCGGGCTCGCGGTAAAGGAGTTGCTCGGTCACTTCGCGGGCGATGCTGTTGTCCTCGAAAGTCTGGACTGGTTCGAGGACGCTGAAGTCCGGGGCGTGTTCGCGGCAATAGGATCGAAACCCGGACTCGTTCAGGTCCTGGCAGCGGTAGCGGTGGTTGCCCAGAATGATCGCCAGGCGACCGGGGCGTCGAGACATGCCGGTCACGGCCCAAGCGGCCGTGCGTCCGACGCGCCAGTTGTCGAGGCCGATGTAGCCGGTGCTACAGGAAGCCGACAGGTCAGAGATCAGGCCGTAGGTCGGCACCCCTTTTGCAGCCAGCTTTTCGATTGCGGCCGAGATGCGCGGATGTTCAGCCGATACGACGGCAAGTGCCTGAACCTGCGCGCCCATTCGGAGGATCTGGGCCGCGACCGCATCGGGGGACAAGTCCTCCAGATGCTCGATCAGGAGTTCGACCGGTGGGTCAACGGCGGCTGCAGCGGTGCGCAGTCCCTCGGCGATGCTGCGATAGAATCCCCGATCGGACTGCTGAAGAAGGAAACCCAGCTTCACCCTTGGGAGGGCGGGCTGAAGCCTTTGGCGCAGGGCAGGCAGGGCGTAAAAACCCATCTCCTCGGCCGCGGCAAGCACGCGGGCTGCAGTTCCGGGCCGCACTTTGTCCCGACCGTTCAGGATGCGGTCGATGGTCGAGACACTGACACCGGCGCGGACAGAAAGATCCTCTATCGTGTGTCTGCGCGCCATAATCCGATCCCAAGGCAAATCCCTCAATCCGACATCAGAATGGATGAGGGAAATGAGGGGAAACACATCTCGCATCATGAAGGGAATATACCAAAGAGTTTGTCAACGCTATTGCTGCAAGCGAACGTGCGTCAGCGGAGGGTGGAATGGACGACCTGCAGTTCGGACGGAAGAACAAGCGCGGGGATTACACGCCCAACGACCTGCTGGAACCGGCGCCGGTCTTTGTCTGGCCGCCCCGACCCCTGAAGTTCCTGTCGTGGTTGCCGCACTACTTCCTGCCGTGGAACGCGCTTTTCTTCGCCTTGGGCGCAGTCTTCTGGTTCTACGCCACGCCCGCGAAGGAGACCCTCGCAGTGCTGGACTGGCGCTGGATGGCCTGGATTCTTCTGCGCAACGCGCTTCTGGTCTTCGTGATCTATGGCGCCTTGGAACTGCGGCTTTACATCAACCGCGCTCAGGGCAACCGGTTCAAGTTCAACGGATTGTTCCCTACGGATCGCAAGTCCGATGTCTTCCTGTTCGGTAGCCAGAACATCGACGGCATCATCCGCACCTTCGGCACCGGCGTGCCGATCTGGACGGCCTACGAAGTGATCATGCTCCATCTCTGGGCCATTGGCTGGGGACCCTGGGCGGTCTTCGGCGACCACCCAGTGGCCTTGGTCGCGCTTGGTCTTCTGGTTCCGCTGATCCATGAGGCGCATTTCTTCTGCATCCACTGGCTGATCCACCAGGGGCCGCTCTACAAATGGATCCACTCGGTGCACCACAACTCGGTCAACCCCTCGCCCTGGTCGTCGCTGTCGATGCACCCGGTGGAGCATCTGCTTTACTGGTCGGACGTTCTGATCCACCTCGTCCTGCCCTCGCATCCCTTGCTGGTGCTGTATCACCTTCAGGTCACCGGCACCGGCGCGGTTGTCGGGCACATCGGGTTCGACAAGATCGAGACCGGCAAGGACAGCGCAATCGGCTCGCACGCCTATGCGCACTACCTGCACCACAAGCATTTCGAGGTGAACTATGCAGACGGGCTGGTGCCCTTCGACCGGCTTGCCGGCACCTGGCACGACGGGTCCAAGGAGGCCGAGGAGCGGATGCAGCGTCGCTATCAAAAGAAGAAGGCCCGTCTCAACGGTGCGGCCGGTGCGCCGAAGGCCTGATTGGTGTATCGGAATAGATGTGGCGGCCCGTGGTCAAACGGGCCGCCGATGTCTGGCGGGGTGATGGGATCAGGCGGCGACCTCGGCGAGGAGGACTGACTTACCGCTCTTGGCCGAAAGAGTCGCAGCTTCCGCCATCGCCAAAGCTGCAAATCCGACACGGCGGCTAGACGGCTGCCGGGGTTGGTAGAGATGGCGGTGGCATGAACGCCCGCGATGCGACCAGCGCCAAGAAGTCCTACGTTCAGCATGGGATTTTCCGTTTCCTCAAAGGGTAAAGGCTGCGCGGAAGGCGTCGAGCGCCTCTTCCGGCTTGTTCTTGGCAAAGGCTTCCATTCCGACCGGGCCTTCATAGCCCATGTCGTGCAGGGCGCGTGCGATCATCGGCCAGTTCATCTCACCGGTGCCGGGCTCGAAGCGGCCGGGGTTGTCGGCGACCTGGACTTCGCCAATCCAGGGCAGGCAGGCTTCGGCGTGGCGGATCACATCGCCCTCGCCGATCTGCGTGTGGTAGAGGTCAAGGTTGATCCGCAGTTCTGGCCGGTCGACGGCCGCCACCAGCGACAACACATCGGTGGTGGAGTTGAAGGGGCAGCCGGGATGTTCGCGGAGGTTCAAGTTCTCCAGCGTGAAGGTCACCGCTTCCTTTTCGGCAAGATCGCAGATCCGGTGCAGCGTGTCGCGCGCGCGCAGCCACATGCCCGGCGCGACATGCGCCATCTGCTGGATCGGCAGACCCTGATCGCCCAGCCCAGTGCCGTGCAGGTTCAGCCGCTGGACGCCCAACCGCTTGCCCACCTGTGCCGTTTCCTTGGCCGAGGCGAGGAGCATCTCGGCCCCTTCGGCATCGGCCAGGCGACCCTTCAGATAGCCGTTCATGATGGTGAAGGTCGCGCCGGTCTTTTCCAGCGCGTCCAGATCCCACTCCGGCCAGTTCCAAAGACCCACGCCGAAGCCCATTTCGTGCAGCCGGGCCGCGCGCCAGTGGATCGGTTTGTCGCGCCAGAGCATTTCGGCGCAGGCGGCAAGTTGGAAGGCCATGTCAGATATCCTGCAGTTTGAAATCGGCAGCTGCCTTGGGCATCACGTTCTGCAGAAGGGCCACGGATTTCTCCAAACCTTCAAGCGAATTGAGGAGAACGTCCTCGTGTTCGATGGAAAGCCAGCCGTCGTAACCGGCCATCTTCAGCCGGTAGCAGAACTGCCGCCACCATTCCTCGCCGTGGCCAAAGCCTAGAGTTATGTAGGACCAGCTGCGCGCCGGGATGTCCATCAGGCTGCCGTTTTCTTCTGGACCGAGATCACCGCGCTGGCCAGATCCTGCGGCGTCGAACGCATCGCGCTGGAGCTTCACGGTAACCAGTGCGTCTACAACGTGCCGTCGCTGCTGAAGCTGCGCGACGCTGTCGGCCCGACAGTGGGCGCGAACCTAGACCCTTCGCACCTGTTCTGGATGGGCGCTGACCCGCTGCTTGCCGCCGAAGCCTTGGGCGATGCGATTTACCACGTCCACGCCAAGGATACCTTCCTGAACGCACCGAAGCAGGCCACCACCAGGCTGCGGCGACCGCAAACAGGGTCGCCAGCGTGGATGAAGGACGGCACCCGGGTACGGGTGACGATGAAGCTGTTCACGAAGCCCATCGCGATGCCAACCATGACCGGCATCTGGTAATGTTCCGACACGATGGCAACGGTCATCGTCGCGGCTGGGACCACCGCGCCGGTCTAGATGTCAAGTTCACCTGCAATCATCAGAAAGCCGACCGGGATGGAGATCATTCCGATGATCGAAGCGAAGTTCATCCAGGTGGTCATGCCGGGAACAGACAGGAAGTCGCGGCTGTAGCCGAAGATCGAGAAGAGCACGAAGACCGCCACAAAGCCCATGAAGGCCCCAGCCGCCGGGCTGCGGAAGAAGGCCTTGACCGAGAAACCCCGCCAAGGGACCCTTGGCCAAGGAGCTCGCCTCGGTCCCGCTGTCTGTGGTCGTGTCGGTCATCGGCGTTCTCCTTCTGTGCGGGCGATTGGCAGGCCTGTGGTCTGCCAAGGACCCGGCCAAGGCTGGCCGGGTCCAGCGTCAGGTCTGCGCTCAGCGCGCGCCAAGCTTCACGCCTTCGACGGCGGCAGCGACGTTGGAAGCGTCGATGATGGCCGGGCCGGTCAGCACGGGCTTCGTCGCGATGGCGGTGCCGAACTTCAGATTGGCAAACAGCATCGAGGTCGACAGGAAGCCCTGCAGGTAGGGTTGCTGGTCGATGGCGAAGGTCTGGGTGCCTGCTCCGATGCGCTCCAGCACGGCGGCCGACATGTCGAAGGTGCCAAGCTGGATCTTGCCGGTAGCGCCCTGCTGTTCGATGGCGCTAGCCGCGGCGTCCGACGCCCAGGCGGCCAGGGTGATCACCGCGTCGATCGACGGATCGGCTATCAGCTCTGACTTGATCGCTTCCGAGGTGCCGACCATGTCCTGATCAAGGTTCGCCGGAACCCGCAGGATGTAGGTCGCGACACCGGCTTCCTTTGCGCCATCTCGACACCCTTGCAGCGGGTCTCCAGGTTCACGGCACCCGGGTTCTGGATGTGGCAGAGGATCTTCTTGCCACCCTTTGACGCCAGGTATTTCCCGCCTTCGACGCCGGCGATGTATTCGTCCGAACCGAAGTAGTTCAGCGCGTCATACTCGCCCATGTGTTCCTGTCCGGCGTTGAAGGACATGATCACCACGCCCGCATCGCGGGCCGCTTTCAGCGCGGGGGTTTCCGATTCCGGCAGCCAGTTCGGGATCGCGATGCCGCGCCCTGGGCTACGGCCTGTTCGATCAGCGCGGCCAGGTCGGGACCGAAGTTGTCGTAGTTCTGGGTCTGCATGAAGTTGACGGTGCCGCCGTTGGCTTCGACCATCAAAGTGGCGTCGTCGACACCCTTCTTGACCATGTCCAGAAGCCGTCCTGGGCCGAGCCCACGATCACGGCGATGTCTTGTGCGTAGGCACCAGACGCCATCAGCGCCGCGGTCATCCCTGCAGCGAGGGTCTTGGTGAACGTCATGTCGCTTCCTCCCATTTGATTACTACCGCTTCGTTGCCGCCGAAGAGATCTGGCCTTTCGGCCCTGAGGTCGGCCAAGGCATGCATCGACGGGCCTCCGCCAGAACGGTGGTTGCAATCGACTGTTCTGCAGTGGGCCTCCCCCAGCCCGTTGCCGCCTCGTTTTGTGGTGAAAACTGAGATGAAGCGACCAACCATCCCCGACCTTGCCCAAGCGGCGGGAGTGTCGATTTGAACGGTGAACCGCGCGCTGAACGACCCTGATTCCGTCCGTCCACCAACCCTGGCGCTGGTGCTTTCTGCCGCCGAGCGCATCGGTTTTTACGGTCTTCGCACCATAGAGCATGCCGTGCGGTCCACCCAGAGAACCCAGCGCCTCGGGGTGCTTTTGCAGCGCAAGGAGCGCACGTTCTATCGAAACCTGGGCGAAGCCATCACCGAGGCGGCGGAAAGCTGGCAGGGCGGTCGCATCGACCTGGTTCTCGAGTTCCTCGAGGACCTCACGCCCGAAAAGGTTGCGGTCCAAATCGTCTCACTGGGCGAGCGGTGCGAGTCGATGGCTGTCGTGGCACCTCAACATCATTTCGTGGCGGATGCGATTGATACCGTTCTGGATCGGGGTGTCCCGGTCACCTCGCTGATCGGCCCGCTTTCCGCCAGAGGCAATGTCAGCTTCGTCGGGCTGGACAACTGGAAGGTCGGGCGCACGGCGGCCTGGGCCTTCAACCGCATGGTCCGCACACCGGGCAAGATCGGCATCCTAGTGGGAAGCCACCGCCTGCGCAATCAGGAGATGAACGAAAGCGGATTTCGGTCGTATTTCCGCGAACACAACACGGACTTCATGCTCCTTGAGCCATTGCCGACCTACGAGTCTGCCGTCGTTGCGCGGGAGCATGTCGAGAAGCTTTTGACCGATCACCCGGATCTCTATGGCCTCTACATTTCCGGGGGTGGTGTCACCGGTGCAATCGCTGCTCTCCGTGCCATGCCGCGGCGCGCGGATTTCGTCGCCGTAGGCTATGAGCTTTTCGATGCGACGCGTGCTGCACTGATCAACGGCACCCTGTCGCTGCTAATCTCACATCCAATGGAACGGTTTGCCTGCGAGACGATTGCGACCTTGATCAAGACCAAGTCCACGGGGCGTGAGGGCGGCGCGCACCGTGTCACGTTTGCCTTCGAAGTCTACACCCCCGAAAGCATATGAGGCTCACGGATCCATACGCACTCCGGTTCCGCTGCGGACCAGGTGGAGCATTGTAGTTCGCCTGTGCAGCACGGAACCAGGTGAAGTTCGGCGTTGCTCGCACCATCCGCATCAGCGCAAGTTAACGCATGACCGCATTTCGTTTCCTTCACTCCTCGGACTTGCACCTCGGCAGGTCTTTCGGCAACTTTCCGGAAGGCATCCGGCACCGGCTGCGCGAGGCGCGGCATGGGGCAATCGCCCGACTGGCCGCCGCGGCGCGATCGGGTGGCGCGACGACCATTCTTCTGGCAGGCGACACCTTTGACGCCGAGACCCCGGCCCCCGACACGCTGCGCCAGGCGATGGCGGCCATGCGCGAGGCGGCAGACCTGACCTGGGTGCTGTTGCCCGGCAACCACGACAGCCTGGCCGCGACCGAGCTTTGGCGGCGGATCACGACTGACGGTCCGGCGAACCTGCGCGCGTCTACCACGGACGCACCGGTCGAGCTTGCGCCCGGCGTCCACCTTCTGCCGGCGCCCTGTACGCAGCGCAGGCCGGGCCGTGATCTGAGCGAAGCCATGTCGGCGGCCACGCCTGCTGGTGCGCGTCGTATCGGGCTTGGGCATGGTGCCATCACCGACTTTTCGGGCGAGGAAGGGGCGACCGGGATCATCCCGCCCGACCGGGCCCAACGGTCCGGCCTTGATTACCTCGCGCTTGGCGACTGGCACGGGCAACTGCGCGTCAGCCAGACCACTTGGTATTCTGGCACCCCAGAGCCGGATTCGTTCAAGCACGAGGGCAAAGGTGCAGCGCTGCTGGTCACGCTGGATGGCCCGGTGCCGCAGGTCGCCTCTGTGGAAGTCGCTGCGTTCCTCTGGCTAAGGCCACAGATCGAGGTGCTTCCGGGAGAAGCCGTCACCACGCGGGTTGCCGCAATCCTGCCCAAGCTCGGGGCGCGCGACCATCTGGTCCGCTTGACCCTGAAGGGGCGCCTGGCGTTGGCGGAGCGGGCCGCTCTGGAAGCCGATCTTGCGCATCGCGGCCCCGACTTTGGCTGGTTCTTGGCAGACCTGACCGCTTTGGCGGTCGAGGCCCTGCCGGAAGATCTGGACAAGATCGACCGCGCCGGGGCATTGCGCCAGACGGCGGAGACGCTGCTGGCCGAGGCAGGGGATACCAGCCTGTCGCAAGCCGACCGGGACACGGCCTCAGCCGCACTGACCCGGCTTTACAGTTTTGCGCAAGAGGTTCGCGCATGAAGTTGCGCGCAATCGAACTGACCAACATCCGCCGTTTCGCCGGTCGCAGCGCGCGTCTGTCCGACATCGGCGACGGCATCACTGTGCTGTGCCAGCCCAACGAGTTTGGCAAATCGACCTTCTTCGACGCCCTGCATGCGGTGTTCTTCGAACGCCATGGCAGCCGGAACGCCGTCATCAAGGCGCTGCAACCCCACGCTGGCGGTGCGCCGGAAGTGGCTGTCGAGATCGACCTGCCGCAGGGCCGTTTCCGCATCGCCAAGCGCTGGCTCCAACGCCCTCAGGCCCAGGTTCTGGACGCGTCCGGGCGACTTTTGGCGCAAGCGGATGAGGCGGAAGCCTGGATCGACCGCATCATGGGCGCCGGCCTGAACGGACCCTCGGGCCTTCTGTGGGTGCGCCAAGGGCTGATGGGAATGGAGGCAGAGGGCACCACCACCGATGAAAAGCGCGAGCGCGAGCGTGGGTTGGCAACCCGGCGTGACCTCTTGTCGTCTGTGGCGGGCGAGATCGACATGATGACCGGCGGCCGGCGGATGGACCTTGTCGTCGACAAGGTGGCCGCCGAGCTGGCGGCTCTGGCAACAGACAGCGGCCGCCCGAAGGCCGGCGGCGAGTGGAAGCGGGCGCTGGATGAGGTCGATGCGCTGGCAGCCCGCGAATCCGACCTGCGCCCCCGCGCAGAGCGTTTGTCCGGCGATCTGGCGCGCCGGGCCGAAATCCAGCGGTCGCTGGCGCGTCTGACCGTTCCGCAAGCCGTGGCAGAGCGGGCCCGCACGCTGGCGTTGGCCGAGGTCGCCCACCAAGACGCCCAGACCCATCAAGCGCGGATTGAACGGGCAAGGACTGCCTTGCGGCTGGCCGAACTGGACGCAGAGCGGACCGAGGCCGAGATTGCGCAGCTTGCGGCGCTGACAACCCGCCTGACCCAAGCCGAGGAGGCATTGCGCAATGCCGAAGCGGCTGCTGTCATCGCCCGCACCCGCGCCGAGGACTTGGGCCAACGGGAACGCCTTGCCGCCGCGACGCAGGATGAGGCGTTGGCTGTAGCCCGCGACATGCGTCTTCGTCTGGACCGTGCAATCCGCGCGCGGTCTGCCGAGGTGGCGCTGCGGCAAGTCAAGGATCTGCAGCGGCGTCTGGATCAGGCGGTTGAGGTGCAGGGCGATCTGGAACGCGCCCAGGCCGGACGGAGCCGCATCGCCGCTACCTTGCAATCCGTTGCGGCGGCCGAAGCGGCTCAGGCCGCCCTCGACCTTGCTCAGGCGCGGGCCGAGGCCCAGGCCGTCACCATCGAGGCGCTGCCTGAAGGCAAGGCGCAGGCGCTTCTGGCAGGCAGCCCCTTGCAGCCCGGACCGCAGCCGCTGCTGACGGCGGCAGATCTGATCCTGCCGGGATTCGGCCGCCTGCGGATCGATCCTGGCACGGGTCGGCTTCCAGATGCCTCATCCGACATCGTGGCGGCGCGGAAGCGGCTGGATGCAGCCCTTGCAGCCTGCAGAGTGGAGAGCCTGGCGGAGGCCCGCGCAGACCAGTCCCGCGCCCTCGCGTTCGAAGCCGGGATCGCGCAGGCGACCGCCTTGCTGGCTGCGGTGGCCCCGGATGGACTTGATACGCTGCGGGCGGCCACGGCCCGCGCCGTGGCTGATGCGGCCTCGGTGTCCGATGGCGATGACGGCGGGGATCCCGAGATTATTCGGTCCGCGGTGGCCGAAGCCGAGTCGGAAGAAGCCGACGCAACAGCCGCTCTTCGCGCGGCCCAAGAGCTTCTGGTCCAGGCAAACCAGGCGCGGGCCGTCGCCGAGGCCAACCGCGTCTCGGCCGAGCGTCTTTACGCGGCCGCGCGGAGCGAGGCGGGGGACCGGGCGGATCTGGCCCACCGCCTGGCCCAGTCGAAAGCCCGTATGCCGTCGCTTTCGGCAACCCGCACGGCGACGAGCGCGGCCCTTGCCGGACTGCTTGCCTCGGCCACCGACCTGGCCACCAGCGAGGCCCGCCTTTCCCGTGCGAAAAGCGCCTTTGAACAGGCGTCGCGTGATATCGCGGCAGCGCGCGAGGACTTGGCCGGTCTGAACGCGACCATCGCGGCACTGTCTGACGAGGGACTGGAAGAGCAGCTCTCCGCTCTGGTCGAAGAGCGGGGCGAAGCTCAGGCCCGCGCTTTGCGCTACGAGGCCGAGGTCCGGTCCCTGACGCGACTGCGCAGGGCACTTGGTGAGGCCCGGACGCGCGCACGCGACGCCTACTTCGCGCCGGTCCTGCGCGAGTTGCAGCCTCTTCTGGCGATCATACACCCTGGCGCGCAGCTGGTAATTGACGACACCACACTGTTGCCCACCGTCCTGACCCGCAACGGCCAGGAAGAGCCGCTGGATATCCTGTCCGGCGGCACGCGCGAGCAACTGGCGATCCTCACCCGTCTGGCATTTGCCCGGCTTTTCGCCGCTGCCGGACGCCCGATGCCGGTCATCCTGGACGATGCGTTGGTGCACTCCGACGACGACCGGATCGAGGCGATGTTCGACGCGCTGCACCGCACGTCGCGGGACCAGCAAATCCTTGTCTTCACCTGCCGTCAGCGGGCCTTTGCAGCCTTGGGCGGAGAAAGGGCGACGGTCACCGTCGGAGCCGCCTGAGCCTGGCCTTGTTCCAAGCTCCGCCAGATCAGATCGACCCTGCCTCGACCATATAGCTGCTGGCCGTGCACATCGCGGCATCGTCCGAGGCCAGGAAGAGGACCATCCGCGCCACGTAGACCGGGTCGATCAGGTCGGGCAGGCACTGTCGGGCCTGGTGCGCGGCAAGGGCGTCCGGTTTTGCCCAGAGCGTCTTTTGCCGTTCGGTCATGATCCAGCCCGGCACGACCGCGTTGACGCGGATGCGGTGCTTGCCCAGATCGCGGGCCATCGTGCGGGTCAGGCCATGCACGGCGGCCTTGGCGGTGGCATAGGCCGGGAACCCTCCGCCCGCTTCGAACCAGCTGTTCGACCCCATGTTGATGATCGATCCGCCGCCGCGTTCGATCATGTCCGGTGCCACAGCCTGCATCGCGAAGAACTGATGCCGCAGGTTGGTCTGCATCCGCTCGTCCCAGTATTCCGGTGTGACGTCGGTCCAGGCGTGGCGGTCATCGCGGGCGGCGTTGTTTACCAGCACATCTGCGGGACCGATGCGCGTCTTCAAAGCGGCGAAGGCGGTGCGCAGGCTTTCGATGTCGCAGGTCGCAGACCTCATGCGTGACGTTCGGGCGGGCGGCGCAGAGGGCGGCACTTCCCTCGGCATCCAGATCGACGAAGCCGACCGTCGCGCCTTGATCGGCGAAAGCGGTGACGATTTCGGCCCCGATACCCGAGGCACCCCCGGTGACGAAGGCAACCTTTCCGGTAAGGCTGGGGTATCTGGCAAAGCGGTCGGACATGCGTGGCATCCATTTCTGGGCTAACGGATCGGGGCGGCAAAGGTGGCGGCGCCGACGGGGATGGTCAAGCGGAGAAGGGATCGTTTTTCGGGCGATCTTGCGCGCCAACGTCCATCGGTCTGGCTTCGCACATGCCACCACGCCGAAGATGTTGACTCGTGGTGTATCTCCATGTTGTCCTTGTAAAGCGGTTTAGTAAAGCGATTCACTCGACAGGAATAGCCCATGTCAGTGGCAAGCCTTAGGGATGTGGCGCAGGCGGCGGGGGTGTCGGTGACAACCGTCTCGCGCTTTCTGAACGGGACACTTGATCTGCCAGATCGCACGCGGACAGCGGTTGAGGCAGCGATCCGCCAGCTGAACTATCAGCCCAACCCCCATGCCCGAAGGCTCAGCCGTGGCCGGTCCGATACCATCGGGCTGGTCATCCCCGACATCGCCACCCCGTTCTTCGCCACCCTCGTCGCGGCGGTGGAAGCCGAGGCCGACCGGCGCGGGCTGGGGCTGACCCTGCATGCCACCCTGAACCGGGGTGAGCGCGAACTGTCTTATCTGCAGGCGGTGCGTCGCAATCAGGTGGACGGGCTGATCTTCGTCACCAACCATCCGGATGATGGCTCACTTGCTTCGGCGATCAACGCCAGCGGGCAGGTGGTCATCTTGGACGAAGATGTGGCGGGCACGTCGGTCCCGAAGCTTTTCTGCGACAACGAACAGGGTGGCTATCTGGCCGGGCGGCATCTGGCCGAGGCCGGGCATCGACAGGTGCTGTTCGTCGGCGGGGCCGACGCCATGCTTAGCGGCGCGCGGCGCTTCAGCGGCTTTAGGCGGGCGATGACCGAGGTCTGGGGCTTCGAAGCCCAGACCCCGCGCTACGAGGGCGAGTATTCGATCGAGTTCGGGCGGTCTGCGGCCAAGCGCATGCTGGACAGCCGGCTGGACGTCACGGCGGTCTTCGCGACCTCGGATGAAATCACAACCGGGGTGCTGGAGGTGCTGAATGCCGCGGGCATTCGGGTGCCCCGGGATCTTTCGCTTGTTGGGTTCGACGATGTCGGCCCGCTGCATCTTTTCGCGCCGTCCGTGACAGCGGTGCGCCAGCCGGTCCGGGACCTGGGGATCCGGGCCTTGTCCTTGCTTCTGGATACCGACTGGACCGACACGACCAAGCTCCCGCCAGAGGAGATCATGCCTGTCACTCTGATCACTCGGAACTCCGTTGCGCCGGTGATCAGGTCATGAACCGCAACGGCCAACACAGGGATACGGACATGAATACGATGAAAATGACTGCTCTTTCGCGGCGGGGACTTGGGGTGCTGCTTGGCACCGCCGTCGTGCTGGCGGCAGTGCCGGGGATGGCGCAGGACAAGAAGAAGTTCGCACTGGTGCAGATCAACCAGCAGGCGCTGTTCTTCAACCAGATGAACGAAGGCGCACAGAAGGCGGCGGATGCTGCCGGGGTCGAACTGGTGATCTTCAACGCCAACAATGACCCTGCCGCGCAGAACAGCGCCATCGAGACCTATATCCAGGAAGGCGTGGACGGCATCGCCATCGTCGCCATCGACGTGAACGGCATCATGCCGGCGGTCGATCAGGCGGTGGCA
>JANOCQ010000325.1:0-17228 GCA_031412255.1 Paracoccaceae bacterium
TTCGCGTTCATCAGGTCGGTGTGCTTGCTGACGTCTTCCAGCGTGGCGTTTTCCACGTCCAGCTGCACGCCCTGGTCAAGCTTGGTCCGCGCCGCCTCGATCCGGCTGGTGATTGCGGAAATCTTCGCCTGCGCCTCGGCGACCTGAGCCTGGCTTTCCTTGATCTGCGTCTCGAAATCGGCCATCCGACCCTCCGTTGAACATCGTTTGCATCACATAGTGATGTAACAGCGAATTACATCATCCCGGCCCCGGTTTTTCGTACAGCCAACTACGCCAAGTCTTGCAGCAACTTGTCGCCCCCGCCAAGTGCGGAATGGCGGTCCCAGCCCGACCGGCAGGATGCCTCCGGCGGGGGTATTTGGGCAAAGATGAAAGGCCTAGACCGGGATGTTGTCGATAAGGCGCACACCATCGACCCAGGCGGCGGCCAGCATCCGGCGCGGGCGGCGGGGGTCGTCCGAGGGCATCAGTGTCTCGGCGTCGCGCAACTCGATGTATTCGACGCGCTCGAAGCCCGCTTCGCGCATCGTCTCGGCCGCCTCGCGGATCGCCATGCGGTCGGCGTGACCGACGCGGATGTCCTGCGCGGCGCGGGTGATCGCGGCGTAAAGGACCGGGGCCTTGGTGCGGCCTTCGGCGGTCAGACGGACGTTGCGCGAGGACATGGCAAGGCCATCCGTCTCACGGATCGTCTCGCAGCCCACCACCTGCACGGGCAGGTTCAGGTCGCGCACCAGGCGCAGGACAACCTGCAACTGCTGCCAGTCCTTCTGGCCGAAGTAGCCACTGTCGGCCAGCGTCATGCCGAAAAGCTTGGTGACGACCGTCGCCACGCCGTCAAAATGGCCGGGGCGCATGTAGCCTTCCAAGGGCTGGGCCACGCCCTGCATGGTGACGTTGGTGATGAAACCGTCGGGGTAGACCTCGTCGACCGGGGGGGCGAAGATTGCATCGACCGGCACCGTGGCCAAAAGGGCTGCATCGGCTTCTTCGCTGCGGGGGTATTTCTTCAGGTCGTCGGGGTTGTTGAACTGCTTGGGGTTCACGAAGATCGTGGTGATGACCCGGTCGCACTCGGCCCGTGCCCGGTGCGCCAGCGAAAGGTGGCCGTCATGCAGCGCGCCCATCGTCGGCACCACGCCCACGGTTTCGCCCTGCGCCTTCCAGCCGCGCGCCAGGGCGCGCAGGTCGGATACCGTCCGGATGATCGGGGTCATGTCTTGTCTTTCGCGGGCAGGACGTCGGGAAAGGAATGTTCGGCTGCCGGGAAGCTGCGGGACCGGACCTCGGCGGCATAGGCGGCGATGGCCGCGTCGGCGGTCTTGCCAAGCTCGGCATAGCGCTTGACGAATTTGGGGCGGAAGTCGGTGAACAGTCCCAACATGTCATCAACCACCAGCACCTGTCCGTCGCAATCGACGCCCGCGCCGATGCCGATGGTCGGGATCGCCAGCGCCTTGGTGATGCGCCCGGCCAGACCCTCGGGCACCTTTTCCAGCACCACGGAAAAGGCCCCTGCGGCCTCGACCGCCTTGGCGTCCGCCATCACCTTGTCGGCCTCATCCGCGCGACCGACGACCTTGTAGCCGCCCAACGTGTTCACTGACTGCGGGGTCAGGCCGATATGCGCCATCACCGGCACGCCGCGTGCGGTCAGGAAGGCGATGGTTTCGGCCATGTGCTGCCCGCCCTCCAGCTTGACCGCCGGGGCTCCGGTTTCGGCCATCAGGCGGCTGGCGTTGCGGAAAGCCTGCAGCGGGCTTTCCTCGTAGGACCCGAAGGGCATGTCGATCACCGGCATCGCCTTCTGACAGCCCCGCACCACGGCGCGACCGTGCAGGATCATCATCTCCATTGTCACGCCCAGAGTGGATGGCATGCCGTGGATCACCATGCCCACCGAGTCACCCACCAGAGCGATGTCGCAATGCGCGTCGACCAGACGGGCGACGGGGGTGGAATAGGCCGTCAGCACCACCAGAGGCGCAGTCCCCTTGCGGGCACGGATGTCGGGGGGAAGCACGCGCCGGACGGGGGAAGTGGCGCTCATCTTCGGGCCTCGCAGCGTGGGGCGCTTTCGCAATCTGCCTGTCATATGGGCACAACCCTACCCTCTCCGCAACATAATTGCGCCGCAGCGCAGCACCGCCGATCGCGGCGTCATCGGGTTGACCCCGGTCGCCACAATCGACTGAATGGCCGGAAATGGAGACCGCCATGCCCCTGATCCAGCGCGTCAGCCGAGACGGCACCGCCCCCGAAATCACCCGGCCCGATCCGGCAAAGGTGATCTCGGGCGATCCAGTGCACAGCACCTGGAACCTAGAGGACCGGGATGGGCTCTATGCTGGTCTTTGGCAGTCCACCTCTGGCAAGTGGCGTGTCAGCTATTCGGAATGGGAGTATTTTCGCATTCTCAGCGGATACTCCCTGCTGACCAGCGCCGATGGAACCATCACCCAGCTTCACCCGGGCGACAGCATGATCATCCGCCCGGGCTTCGAAGGCACGTGGGAGGTCGTACAGACCACTCTCAAGGATTACGTCATCCGGCTGTAGAACTGTCCGAGGTGCCGACCGTGACGATGGCCGGCGCCTGTGGACGCGGGCATTCTTCTGCGTCAATGCCCCGGCGTTGGCAGGCGGCCAAGCGCTTCTTGTCCGCTTTTTCGGCGGCAGCCTTGTCGCGCGCGTCCTTCTTTGCAAGCGCGGCGGCTTCCTTTTCCTTGCGGGCTATGTTCTCGGGCGTCTCGGGGACCAGCCGCCCGTAGGCGTCGATCATCTGCGGGCCTTCCAGCGCCAGACTTTCCGTTTCGCTTCGGACCTTCACCCGGGTTCCGTCCGGCACCTTGTTGTAAAGGTCGATGGCGTCCTGGTTGAAAAGCCGGATGCAGCCTGCGCTGGTCGCATGCCCGATCGAGGCCGCGTCCGAAGTCCCGTGGATCCGGAACATCGTATCCCGCCCACCGCGATAAAGGTACAGAGCCCGCGCGCCGAGCGGGTTCGTCAGCCCGCCCGGAAGACCACCGGCGTATGCGGCGTAAAGATCGGGCCGGGTGCGGATCATGTTTGCCGTGGGCTGCCACGACGGCCACTCCGCCTTGCGTCCGACGACGCCCGTGCCACGGAACGACATCCCCTCACGCCCGACGGCGATGGGATAGCGCGTCGCGGTCCCACCCTCGTTCACCAGGTACAGCTTTCGCGCGAAGGTGTCGACGACCACCGTGCCCGGAGCTTCAGGCCCGGTATAGGCCACTTCCACCCGCTGGTTGCCTTCGTAGAGGTACTGCGACGGCACCGGCTCGATGAAGAACTCACCGTCCTGGATGCCCTCATACCCCGGCACGACATCGGGTTGCTTCTGGGTGGTCCCTGCGCAGGCGGCAAGCACGGGCAGGGCAAGGATCGCGAGGATCCGGGCGAAAGACTGGGTCAATTTGGCAGACTCATCTAAGGGCAGCTTCGGTCACCTTGCGCCACGTCAACCCGCTTCCGTCAAGCAAAAAGTGCAGGTTTTTCCGAATCTTCGCTGGCAAGGCTGGAACGGAAACGAGCCAAGGCCGATTCCGTTCCATGACCTTTTCGAACCGCCGCCTTAACCGACGACGTTGAACGCGGGTCCGTAGGGGTAATGCGTGATGTCCTCGGGCTCGTCCTCGGTCACGACGAAGATGTCGTGCTCGCGGTAGCCACCGGCACCCGGCATCCCTTCCGGAATGGTCAGCATCGGCTCCATCGAGATCACCATGCCCGGCTCCAGCACCGTGTCGATGTCCTCGCGCAGTTCCAGCGCCGCCTCGCGGCCATAGTAGTGCGACAGGATGCCGAACGAATGCCCATAGCCGAATGTCCGGTACTGCAGCATCTGCCGCTCGGCCAGGAACTCGTTGATCTTCATGGTGATCTCGGCGCAGATTGCACCGGGCTTCAACAACTTCATCCCGAATTCGTGGCTGTCGATGTTGGTCTGCCAGACCCGCATCGAGGCATCGTCGACCTCGCCCACGAACAGCGTCCGCTCCAACGCGGTGTAGTAGCCGCTGATCATCGGGAAGCAGTTGAGCGACAGGATGTCGCCATGCTGCAACTTCCGGTTCGTGACAGGGTTGTGCGCGCCATCGGTGTTGATCCCCGACTGGAACCAGACCCAGGTGTCGCGGTATTCAGCGTCGGGGAAGCGCTTGGCAATCTCGCGCTCCATCGCGTCACGGCCGGCGATGGAGACCTCAAGCTCGGTGGCCCCAACCTTGATCGCCTCGCGGATCGCATAGCCGCCCACGTCGGCCACGTTCGAGCCATGCTTGATCAGCGCAATCTCCGCCTCGGACTTCTTCATCCGCTGGAACATCGTCGCCGGGGCGATATCCATCCCGCGCTTCGGCTTCAGAAAGCTGTTGAACTTCTCGGCCCGCTCCATCGTCAGATGGTCCGCCTCACAGCCCACCGCCTTGCCCACGCCCGTCACCGAGGCCACGGCCCGCCACATGTTGTCGCGCGCCCAGTCGGTATAGGTGATGTTGTCCCCGATCGACCGGCGCCACGGCTGGCCCGCATCGATGCCCGCGCTGATCGTCACGCATTCGGTCTTGGTGACGACACAGGCATAGGGCCGTCCGAACGAGCAGTACAGGAAGCCCGAGTAATACGCGACGTTGTGCATCGAGGTCAGGACGACGGCGTCCAGTTCGTGCAGTTCCATGATATCGCGCAGGCCTTCCAGGCGATCATGGTATTCCTGATCGGCGAAGGGCAACGCGTCCTTCTTTCCGCCATTGTGGAAACGATACATCTCGGGACGGTTCAACGACATTTCCAGACCTCAATTCCAGGGGTCTGGGATAAGCCGCAGGACCCCGAAAGATCCCGGCGTACAGGACGGAAGCGGAAAGGTCCGCAAGCGTCGGGGCAGATCGGCCCCTGTGGCGACGCCATCGCCACGGCTCGACCCCTGAATGCGCTTTCGCGGCATTTCGCGCAAGACTGTTTTCGACCCTTGCTTGGCACGTTTGCGACCCCATCTAAAGGCTGTGAACATGAATGGGAGTTGGAAATGCGCTGTCCGGTCGACAACGAAACCCTGGTGATGGCGGATCGTGGTGGGGTCGAGATCGACTATTGCCCCAAGTGTCGTGGTGTCTGGTTGGACCGGGGCGAGCTGGACAAGATCATTGATCGCTCGCTTGGTGGACCTGCAGCCGCGCCAGCGCCCACGCCGCAGCAGGCGATTCAGCAGCACACAGCCCCCCATCCAGCCCCTGTCTACCAGCCCGAACCGCGCGCGCCACAAGGCTACCGCGAGGATGACCGCCGCCGCCGGGACGATGACGACGACTACCGCTACAAGAAGAAGCGCAAGGAAAGCTTCCTGGGCGACATCTTCGACTTCTGACGCCCCGCTCCTCGATGACTTCGTCACTCGTCGCTGCCCTCTCGCGACAAGAAGACGAGGTCGCACCAGGAGCCGCCGCTGGAACCGGAGTTTTGACAACTCCGTCACGATTTCTGCGACGAAATCGTTCTTCCAACCGGTTTGCGCTCCCAGCCCCTCCCGGCCTATCCTGCGTGCAGGAGGCCCGAATGACCCCCATCAACCTCGCTGAAAAGCTTTCGACCTTCACCACTCGCTGGTCGCCCCGCATTGTCGGCAGCTTCAACGGCCATGACCTGATGGTCGTCAAGGTGCTGGGCGAGTTCGTCTGGCACGTCCATCCCGACACGGACGATTTCTTCATGGTCCTGACGGGAGAGTTGATCATCGACCTTCCAGATGGCGATGTCACCCTGCGGCCCGGCGAGGTCTTCGTCGTCCCGAAGGGCACGCAGCACCGCCCCCGCGCAGCCGTCGAAACCCACCTTCTGCTGATCGAGCCTGCGGGCACCCCCAACACCGGCGATCCTGCCAACGCCGCAACCAAGATCCACATCTGATGCGCCCCGGCCCCCGCAACCTGATCACCGACATCCTCGGACTGCGCGTCGGTAACGCCCATGACACCAATCTCCGCTCCGGCACCACCGTCCTGACCGCCGACCGGCCCTTTATCGCAGCCGTTCACGTCATGGGCGGCTCACCCGGCACGCGCGAAACCGACCTTCTGGCACCCGACCGCATGGTGCAGGACGTCGACGCGATCTTCCTGTCGGGCGGCTCCGCCTTCGGGCTGGATGCCGGAAGCGGGGTGATGCAGGGACTGCGCAAGGCCGGTCGCGGTTTCGCCGTCGGCCCGGTCCGTGTGCCCATCGTCCCCGGCGCCATCGTCTTCGACCTTCTGAACGGCGGCGACAAGGACTGGACCGATAGCCCCTATCCCGCCCTCGGCCGAAAGGCCTTCGACACCGCCGCCCGCGACTTCGCCCTCGGAACCGCCGGCGCGGGTTACGGCGCAATGACCGGCACTCTGAAGGGCGGCCTCGGCTCTGCCTCCTGCATCCTGCCCTCTGGCCTGACGGTCGGCGCGCTGGTCGTCGTCAACGCCCTCGGCCAGGCAACCGTGGGCGAGACACCGCACTTCTGGGCCGCCCCGTGGGAGGAAGGCACCGAATTTGGGGGTCTCGGACCTGCGCCCATGACGCCACATGACGCCCCGCTGCCTCGCAAGCGGCTGGGCGAGGCCACCACCATCGCCATCGTCGCCACCGACGCGAGCCTGACCAAGGCGCAGGCCCACCGCATGGCGGTCGCTGCCCACGACGGCATGGCCCGCGCGCTTGTCCCTTCGCACACACCGCTGGACGGTGACCTGGTGTTCAGCGTGGCAACCGGTGGCAGGCCGCTGAATGACCCCCTGACCGACAGCTTCCAGCTTGGCCACGCCGCCGCGACCTGCCTCGCCCGCGCCATCGCCCGCGCGGTCTGCCTTGCGCGCCCGGAACCCCTCGACCTGCAACCAAGCTGGCAGTCCCGCTTTGGCACGCCCCGCTGATCCGCCGGGACCACCAACCGATACAAGGCGCTCCCCTCCCCCTCCGTGGGAGAGGGAAAAGGTGGGGCGGGGAGGGAGAGGGAGGGGGCACCCCGGTTAACGCCCGGTAAACGCCCACAGCCAAGACCTTGACTTCAAACGACCTGAAAACCTGCCCACGCGCGGGCACCTACCACCGCTTCAGCGCGTCCTCGTCAGAATCCTTGGCGGCCACCCAGGCCTCCCCGTCGGCACCCAGCTCCTTCTTCCAGAACGGGGCCCGGCTTTTCAGGTAGTCCATCAGAAACTCGGCGGCAGCGAAGGCATCCCCCCGGTGCGGTGCAGCGGTGGCAACCATCATGATCGCCTCCCCTGGCCCCAGCCGCCCATGCCGATGGATCACCAGCGCATCCACCAGCGACCACCGCAGAACCGCTTCCTCGGCAATCCCCCGGATCGCCTTTTCGGTCATGCCCGGATAATGCTCGATCTCCATCCCGGAGAGCGTGCCGCCTTCATCCCGCACCAGCCCGGTGAAGCTGACCACCGCCCCGGCCCCCCGGACCCGCGTGGTGAAAGCCGACACCTCGGTCCCCACGTCGAAGGGTTCGGATTGGACGGCAACCCGCATCTCAGCCCCCGGTCATCGGCGGGAAGAAGGCAACCTCGCGCACCCCGGCCAGCGGGGCATCGAACGACGCCAGCTCCTGATCCAGCGCCACCCGCAGCGAGGAAAGGTCGGCAAAGGCCGCCTCGTACCGCTCTTCCCGCGCCCGCAGCTCGGCGACCAGCTCGGCCACCGTGGCGGCCGAAGTCTCCAGCCGCTCCCGCGGGAGCCCGATCCGTTCCCGGACCCAGGCGAAGTACAGGACGTCGATCACTTGTCTTCCCGCAAGAATGGCAGCGACTTGGTGAAGTACTCCCACCCGGTGACCACCGTCAGCAGGGCCGCCAGCCATAACAGCCAGATGCCGACAAGGTTCGCATAGGACGCGCAATCCATGTTGCCACAGGTGCGGATCGCCTCGGCCTCGCCTGCCGCAACGGCGGCGATATGCTGCTCGGGTGTCAGACCTTCCAGCGCAAGGATGTTCAAGTACTCAAGCCCGGTTCCAAGGAAAAGAACGGCGATCGCCACCATCTGTGCCGTCGTCTTCCACTTCGCCAGCTTCGTCACCTTCAGAAGGCCAGCTTTGGAGCCAAGGAACTCTCGAAGGCCGCCCACGAACACCTCGCGGAACAGGATGATCGTTGCAGGAAGGATCAACCAGGGATTCATCCCGTTGTAACCGGTCAGTACCATCAGCGCGATGACCACCATGGCCTTGTCCGCAATCGGGTCGAGCATCGCGCCGAACTTGGATTCCTGCTTCCACAACCGGGCGAGATAGCCGTCGAACCAGTCAGTGATCGCCGCACCCACGAACAAGGTGAGCGCAAGCCAGTCAGCCCAGGGCCGGTGAAAATATAGGAACATTATTGCCACGCCGGGTGCAGCGACCAGCCGGAGGACGGTAAGTGTGTTCGGGATCGTCCATTTCATGGGAAATTGGTAGACCATGGGTCTCCGAGGGGGAAGGGGATACTTGCTCCCCTTTGTTCAGGTAACGCGGGCTATAAACCCTGGGGTTGCCCAACCACCACGAAATGCAGCGTCTCGGGCTGGAAAAGGCGCGCCGCGACCCGCTGGATGTCCTCCATCGTCACCGCTTCGATCTGGGCATTCCGGGTCGTGACATAGTCGATCGGCATACCATCCATCTGCATTCCGACCAGGATGCTGGCAATCGGGCCGTTCCCGTCAAAACGCAGCGGGTAGGACCCGGTGAGATAGGTCTTCGTCGCCTCGAGCTCTTCGGGTGTCACACCCTCGGAAAGGATGCGCTTCCATTCCGACGTCACGACTTGAACCGCCTCGGCAACCTTGTCGTTCGAAGCCGAGAACTGCCCCAGAAGCATGTCGGCGTTGTCCATGTTCACCAGATAGGTCCCGATCCCGTAGGTCAGCCCGCGCTTTTCGCGGACCTCGGTCATCAGCCGCGCGGTAAAGCGTCCGCCGCCGATGACCTCGTTCAGGATGAAGGCCGCGAAGAAGTCCGGGTCGTCCCGCGGAACACCCTTCTGGCCGAAGAATACGCTGGACTGCGGGGTCGGAAAATCGACGACGGTCGTGCCACCAGTCAAAAGCCAGGGAGCCTCGGTCGGCAATTCAGCACCCGTGGCTGGAAGATCGCCAAGCAGCCGGTCCAGAAGCAGGCCCAGTTCCTCGGCCGTGATGTCGCCCGCCGCCGCGACAAAGACCCGGTCCCGGGCCAGCGCAGCCTTGTGTGCGGCCAGGACATCGTCCCGGGTAAGGGCGGTCACGGTCTCGATCGTGCCATCCCCGGTCGAGGCATATGGGTGATCTCCGAAGGCCAGCTCATCGAAGCGTTCCGAAGCGATGGTGCCGGGGTCCTTCTCGTTGGAACGAAGGTTCGAGAGGACCTGCCCGCGCACCCGGTCTACCGCGTCCTGATCGAACCGCGGAGTGACCAGTGCCGCACGCAGCAGTTCTATCGCCTGATCGCGGTTTTCGGTCAGGAACTTGGCTGACACCCCGACAGAATCCGATCCTGAATCGAAGCTGAAGCTGGCAGCCAGTGCGTCACGCGCTTCGGCAAAACCCTTGCTGTCCAAGTCGCCCGCACCTTCTTCCAGCGTGGCGGTCATCAGATTGACGACGCCGCGCTTGTCGGGCGCATCGAGCGAGGTGCCGCCCTTGAACTGAAGTTCCAGAGCGGTGAACGGAATGTTGTGATCCTCTACCAGCCAGGCGGTGATGCCGCCGGGGGAGGTAACCTCCTTGATGGCGATTTCCGCCTGGGCTGGAACGGAAAAAGCAAGGAGGGCAGCAAATACGGCGCGGATCATTCCTGGACCTCCGGGGCGGCTACCGATGGTTCGGCCGCCGCGGGCTCGACTTCGGCAGGGGTTGCGTCGGTGGGTGCGGTGGCCGGCAGTGTCAGCCGCCCGGTAACTGCATTTCGGCGGTCCAGCACCTTGCGGGCGGCGGACATGATGTCGTCTTCCGTCACCGCGGAAAGCGCCTCATCCCAGCCCTCGATGTCAGTCATTGTAAGTCCCACGCTCAACCCCTCGCCGTAGCGGCGGGCCAACGTTTCCACGTCGTCGCGCGCGTAGATTTCTCCCGCACGGACTTGCGTACGGATCCGCTCCAGCGCGGCGGAATCGGGGCCTTGCTTCAGGAACTCGGCCAGAACACGGTCAAGTTCCGCCTCTGCATCGTCCAGGGTGACACCGGGCGCCGGGATCACGGCCACGCCAAAGTTGGCGTCGTCGATAGAAGTCCCGTCATAGAAAGCCGATGTGTATACTGCGACCTGAGCATCAAACTGCAGCGCCCGCGCCAGAACCGAAGTCTGTCCATTGCCGCCCAGAAGCTCGGCGAGGACGGTCAGAGCAGCGGCTTCCTTCTGGGCGCCTGGATCGCGTTCCGGTGCCAGGTAGGTCCGAAAGATGTACGGGTCGGACACACGCTCGTCGGCAAGCTCCAAGCGGCGCTCGGCCAGTTGTGGCGGCTCCTGGGGGCGTTCGCGGGGGGCAAGACCGTCCGTCGGCTGCAGGACACCATAGTATTTCTCGGCCAGCGCGCGCACCGCATCTGGCTGGACATCGCCTGCAATCACCAGTGTTGCGTTGTTCGGGGCGTAGAATCGTTGATAGTAATCAAGCGCATCCACGCGGCTCAACTGTTCCATCTCGTGCCGCCAACCAATGATCGGGATGGCATAGGGATGGTTCATGTACTGAGCCGCCCGCATCTGTTCGGTGAGCAGCGCGCCCGGATCGCTGTCGGTCCGCTGCGCCCGCTCTTCGAGAATCACCTGACGTTCGGTGGCCACATCCTCTTCCGTCAGGCGCAGGTTGCGCATGCGATCGGCTTCCATCTCCATCACCAGTTCCAACCTGTCGGCGGCGATGCGCTGGAAATAGGCGGTGTAGTCCCAGGACGTGAAGGCGTTGTCGTCACCGCCCTGCGCCTCGACGATGCCGGAAAAGGCGTTGGGGGCGACCTTCTCGGTTCCCTTGAACATCAGGTGTTCCAGAAAATGGGCAATCCCCGAATGGCCCGCAGGTTCGTCCGCCGCACCGACCCGGTACCAGATCATCTGCACCACCACCGCGGCGCGGTGATCCTCGATCACCACGACGTTCAACCCGTTGTCCAGGGTGAAGGTCGTGACGGGCTCGTCGGCCGTGGCGGGTAGCGTCAGGGCAAGCGCAACGGCTATGCCAGCGCCAAATCGTCCGAGCATCGGCTTCTCCACCTGTGGTTTTAAGGGAAACTGCGGCGCTGGCACCCGACAATCAAGCCTGGGCCACGCGCTTGTTACTCTTCTTTGGGTTTGCGCGGCGGGGCAGAGGATGTCCGAACCCCCAAAGCGCGCCAGCGGGCAAGCTCGGCCTGCTGGTCCAGGCGCTGCTTGCGGTAGGCCTTGTAGTAGACGTTCACGTTGAAGAGACGCTCCAGGATGCGGCCGTTGTTGTCGCGCCGCCAGTCCAGATCTTCCGAGGCAAGCGTCCCGCGGATCCCGCCTTCTACCCCAAACCGGGCCGCATGGGCATAAAGCGCCGAGTCACCCGACGGGATACCTCCGGCCGCGCCGGCCTTGCCCCCAAGGGCGATGACGGCATCGGCTTCGGGGTTCTGGTCAGTGCGGTTGAAGCCGCCCGGCGACGGTTCGGGGAGTTCGGCCAGGTTTTCCGGCAATTCCAAAGGCTTTGGTGGCACGATGGCAAATTCGTCCGGCCCCTGGCCCGTTCGCAGGTTCATCAATTGCGGGTCACGATCCCCGGCGCAGGCCGCCAGCGTGACCATCGCCGCAATCGCGATGACCGCCCTGCCTTTCGCTGCCTGCATGAATGCCTCCGAACCGTCTTTGTGCCGTCTTAGCCTAAAGCATCGCGGGCGTCACGGGTGTTTAGCGACCGCGATGGGGGGGTTTTCCGCCGGAGCGCTTTTCGCCCTCGGCACCCTTGGCGAAGATCACCAGACCGAACGCGCCGACGAAGATCGCGATGTCGGCCACATTGAAGGCGTAGGGGTTCTCGATCCCGCAGCAGGACATGTTCAGAAAGTCCGCCACCGCGCCATAAGCGATTCGGTCGATGATGTTGCCAAGCGCACCTCCGACCAGCAGGCCGCCAGACAGTTCGGCCTTCCAGTTCCCGGTCTCGTGCCGCATCCACCAGACCACCCAGGCCGAGATGACCAGCGCGAGAACGACCAGCCCCCAGCGAGCCCAGTCCGAACCGTGCGACAGCAGCCCGAAGTTGATCCCGTAGTTCCAGGCCATGCGGAAAGTCAGATAGGGCGGAAAGACGTCGATCTCGCCCCGGCTGACAAGGTCCAAACCATGCACCACCGCCAGCTTTGTCAGCTGGTCCAGGACGAAGACGACAATTGCCGTGATCCAGAAGCGACGCATCATCAGTGCCGGAAATGCCGTTGGCCGGTGAAGACCATCGCAAGGCCGCGTTCGTCCGCAGCCGCGATCACCTCGTCGTCACGCATCGAGCCTCCGGGCTGGATGATCGCTGTCGCGCCAGCTTCGGCTGCGGTGACAAGGCCGTCGGCAAAGGGGAAGAAAGCGTCCGAAGCGACCACCGAGCCATGCGTCAGCGGACCAGGCAGGCCCAGCGCCTCGGCCACGTCCTGCGCTTTCCGGGCGGCGATGCGGGTGGAGTCCACCCGGCTCATCTGCCCAGCGCCGACGCCGACCGTCGCGCCATCCTTCACATAGATGATCGCGTTCGACTTGACGTGTTTGGCAACGGTCCAGGCGAACATCATGTCGCGCATTTCCGCATCCGAAGGGGCGCGCTTTGTCATGACCTGCATGTCGGATACCGCGACGCGCCCGGCATCGCGGTCCTGAACAAGAAAGCCGCCCGCCACCTGTTTGAACGCCAAGCCCTTTCCCGTGGGGTCCGGCAGCGCGCCGGTCGTCAGCAGGCGCAGGTTCTTCTTGCCGGCGAACACAGCCCGCGCCGCATCCGTCGCATCGGGTGCGATGACGACTTCGGTGAAGATCTTGACGATCTCTTCCGCCGTTGCCGCGTCCAGCACCTGGTTCAGCGCGACGATGCCGCCGAAAGCCGAGGTCTGGTCGCACTGATAGGCACGCAGGTAGGCTTCGGTCAGCGAGGATGCCATCGCCACACCGCAGGCGTTCGCGTGCTTGATGATCGCGCAGGCAGGGGGCCCGCCGGCGAATTCCGCCACCAGCTCGAAAGCCGCGTCGGTGTCGTTGATATTGTTGTAGCTCAGCTCCTTGCCCTGCCACTGGCGGGCCGTCGCCACGCCGGGCCGCCGCGTGCCGTCGACATAGAAGGCCGCCGCCTGATGCGGATTTTCGCCATAGCGCAGGGTCTGGGCAAGCTTTCCCGCAAAGCTGCGGTAGCGCGGGGCGGGTTCCTTGATCGCGCCAGCCAGCCAGGTTGAGACCGCCGTGTCGTAGGATGCAGTCTTGCCATAGGCGGTCAGCGCAAGCTTCTGCCGGTAGGCCATCGTCGTCGCGCCGTCATGGGACTTCAACTGTGCCAGTAGGCAGTCGTAATCCATCGGGTCGGTGACGACAGTGACAAAGCGATGGTTCTTCGCCGCAGCGCGGATCATGGCCGGGCCGCCGATGTCGATGTTCTCGATGCAGGTCGCGTGGTCCGCCCCATTCGCGACCGTCTGCTCGAAGGGATAAAGATTCACGATCAGAAGGTCGATCGGCTCGATTCCGTGCGCGGCCATCGCCACCAGGTGCTCGTCATCGTCCCGCAGCGCCAACAGCCCGCCATGTACGTTCGGGTGCAGCGTCTTGACGCGCCCGTCCATCATCTCGGGAAAGCCGGTCACATCCGAGACGTCCCGAACCTTCCATCCAGCGGACCGCAGCATTGCGGAAGTGCCCCCAGTCGAAATCAGCTCTACCCCATAGGCGGCAAGCGCGCGGGCCAGATCAAGAAGCCCGGTCTTGTCGGAAACCGAGATCAGCGCGCGGCCGATCGGGACGAGGTTGGTCATCGCTAGAACCCTTCACTTGCCCGTCGGGACGTGAGGGTCCACCCCCTCCAGGTCCCGGATGGCGAGCGGAGTATCCTTTGCCTTCGCCAAGGTCCAGCCTATCCGTGTTTCGAACCCCTGAGCTTCACCGCGAAGCACAATCTGCAGGCAAGGCCGTGGGTTCAACCGTCCCTTTTCCAGGTAGGCAGAGGGCTCCAGAGCCAGTTCCACCGGACCGGTAAAGCGAAAGATCCAGATCTCGCCGCTTTTCAGCAGGGCGGAAACGGCGGCACCACCCATGTCCAGCGTCGCATCGACCTCGGGGTGAAGGTGGAAGCGGATCGAGAAGCGGGCACCTGCCATTGCCGTCTGGGTCATCGCATCTTCGAACCGTCGCCGTGCTTGGGCGGTCATCGCAGTCAGCGCGTCGACCCCCGACAGCCGCCGTCCGTCATGGGCCAGGGTCAAGCTGCGACTGGCGGTCAGTCCGTGCGACGCAACCCAGCCGTCATGCGAAAGATAAAGGTCTGTCCCTTCCGTCCCAACGGTCAGCCGGGAAGCTGTGACCCTCGCGCGATGTTCCAGCACGTCGCCCACCCGCCCAACCCGGGAGGAGGAGAGGCCGTCCATCCCCAGGACGGAATGCGACGGAGTTGCCCGCGCCGCCTGTCGCCAGGCCGGGCCGAAGGCCACGCCAGAGCCGCAGTTGACCACCAGCGGCCGCCGACCTGAAGTCAGCTCGAACGCAGTTGTCGAGGCATGGGCGGTCCGCGCAGCCCGCCCACCGGGAGGGGCCGCGGCGTCAACGATGACGGAGGTGCGCCCGCCGTGCAGCCGCGCGTACCCCATCGCGATGGCAGGGGTCGCCCCCGCGCGCACTGCCGCCGAAGCAAGGGCTTGGTCAAGCCGCCCTTCAGCTGCCTGCCCGCCGCCGTGGAATCGAGCCAGTTCACCATCCGAATGACGTACCGCCCGCAAGGCGGGGGCAATCCGGGTGATCGCCTGGCCAAGGGCGGGCGGCACAGCCAGGTTCGCCTCGGTCATCGCGCTGGCAGACCACGTGAGTAGCGTCAGCACCTCGAGCAGCTCTTCGGGGTTCCGGGTGGGAATACCGCCTTCTTGGTCAATATCCGCATCGCAGGCGGCGGCCAGCGCCTGGGTCGCGGGGGCGACCAGTGCCTCCATCCCGATCAGCGAAATGCCGGCGTAGACCAGGCCGGTCAGCGCCTCGAACCGGGGCAACCCTTCAGCTGCGCTGCGCCACCGGCGTGCCAGATAGGATGCCTGTCTGGACAGCGCCCCGTAGAACGCCGCGGATTGTGCCTTGTCGCGGACTTGCAGCAGGATCGTCGCGTGGTGCACCCAGCGGATGATCCTGCGGCCAGTCAGGTCGGGGGTCCAGCCCGGCCCCCTGCCGCGGCCATATCGCCCGATCCAGCCCCAGGTCCAGTCCTGCGCGCGGGTCAGCGACTCCTTGGTGCCAAGAGCGGCAAGGTCGTCCAGCCAGGCAAAGCCCTGCGCCTCCGCCACAAAAGCCTCGGGCGCGTCGATGTTCCAAAGCGAGGTTCCGGGGGCCTCGGCAAGATGTCCTGCGAACAGGATGTTGCCTGCCACCAGTTGCTTGCCGCGGGTGTAAAGCCCGATGGACCTCGGCTCCGGCTGCGACACGAAGCCACTTGCCGGCGGCGTGCGCCGTGCCGCAAGCAGCGCCAGCCGGTCGGCCAGCCTGTCCAATCGCTTCGACGTGCTGCTGGTGCCGCCCACGTCCTGCCTCGCTGCTCATGCCCGGTAGCCCCGGGTCGTCAACCGATGATAGGCAAAACCTGGCCGCACGTCGATGACTTCATCGCTCCCTGCTGCAATTGCAAGGAGCCGAAGGAGTCTTGGCACCAGGGGCCCCTAGGCAAGGTGGTCGATCCGCTGCATCACCTGTGCCAGATGGCCTACCTGGCCCAGCCAGCGCACCAGAAGCTTGGGGTCATGCGGCGCGCCATGCACGCCCGCCGGGATTTCCCGTGCCAGGACCGCCTCGATTGCCAGCGACACCGGCACAGACACCAGCCGCCCCATCGCTGTGCCTCGCACGTCGCCCCAGGCATCCATCGCCCAGGTCTCGTGGAACACCGGCATGCCGTCGCGTTCGGCCTTCAGGGACACGAACAGCACCACGCGGTCCGGCTCGCCCTCGGCATAGGAGTTGTCCTTCAGAAGCGCTGCGGCACGGGATTCGAGGGCGGCGTTGATTACTTCGACGGGTTTCCCCTCCAGCTCCTCGATCTCGCGGAAGATCGGTGCCCAGGCATCCGCCCAGCCGTTCAGCCGGATCGTGCCGCGGACAAAGTCCTTGACCTTCCAGTGCTTCTCGAACCGGTATTCCTCCATGAACGGATAGCTGTCGCGGTTGGGATAGACTTCAAAGCTTTCCGGCACCGGCAGAGGCGCATCATAGCGGCTGATCGCGTCCCAGGGCCGCGCCACCCTCAGCTCGGTAAAATGCCGCAAGCTGCGCGAAGGTGAGCGGAGCGCCTTCAGCACCCCCGCAGGTGCCCAGCTGAACTTGTATCGGAAAGCGTTGGGTTCCTTGGGCACCCCGCCGCAATAAGAGGTGAAGCTGAGAACGTTTTCATTGTGATAGGCCTTCGACGCCCGATACCGCGCCACCAGGTCATGCGCCATCAGATGGTCGATGCCGGGGTCCAGACCGACCTCGTTGATCGACACCAGCCCCGCCTCTCGGAAGGCTTGGTCCAGCTCGCGCATCTCCGGCGCGATGTATGAGGACGAACAAATGTTCGCCCCCTTCTCCAGGCACAGCTTGGCGATCCCCACATGCTGATCCGCCGGCAGCATCGACACCGCAATGTCGCCGGGTTTCAGCGCCGCAGCCAAGGCCTCCAGGGAAAACGCCCGGACGTCCTGCGTCAGGTCGCCGACCTCTGACTTGGCCTTCTCGACCGTGCGATTCCAGACCGTGACCGGATGCCCCGCCTCGATCAGCCGCCGCAGCCCCGGAATCGCCGACAGCCCCGTGCCGCACCAATGGATCGTCATTCTCTCGCTCCCCGTTTGCCCCAAGACCCAAAAATCTTCAGCAAGATTTTTGACAAATTCCTTTCTCAAGGAATTTTCTCACACGCCTGCGACGTGCCTGTCGAATTCCACCTTCGCCCGCCCCCAGACGCCCTTGTCCAGCGCAGTCAGCGTCAGAAGCGACGGCAACAACTGCGCCGCATAGTCCTGCGAGGACTCCACCGGCATCAGGC
>JANOCQ010000326.1:0-3122 GCA_031412255.1 Paracoccaceae bacterium
TTTCGTCCTGCTTCACCGCGTCGCCGGGTTTCTTGAACCAGGTCGATACGGTGGCCTCGGACACGGATTCGCCAAGGGCTGGAACCATCACGTCAGTCATTTTCAGTCTCCGGTCTTTCCGAGGTCAGTTCAGGCCCAGGGCCTGCGCGACGAGTTGTTGCTGTTCGAACTTGTGGCGGGAGGCGAGGCCCGTGGCGGGCGAGGCGGAGGGCTTGCGACCGGCATAGGACATCCGGGTCGGCTTGCCGCGGACCTTGGTCAGGACGGTCTCGATTTCCGGCTCGATGAAGGACCAGGCGCCCTGGTTCTTTGGTTCTTCCTGGCACCAGACGAAGTCGGCCTTGGGAAAGCGGCTGAGTTCCTGGGTCAGGGAGATGGTCGGCACGGGGTACAGCTGTTCGATGCGGAGAAGGTAGGTATCCTCGACCCCCTGCGCATCGCGTTCGGCCAGAAGGTCGTAGTAGACCTTTCCCGAGCAGAGGACCACGCGCTTGATCTCTTCGTCGGCTTTCAGCTTGGCGGCTGAGTTGCCTTTCTGCGCGTCATCCCAGAGGACGCGGTGGAAGGTGGAGCCGTCGGTGAAGTCCTCGGCCCGGCTGATCGCCATCGGATGCCGCAGAAGCGACTTCGGTGTCATCAGGATCAGCGGCTTGCGGTAGGTCCGGTGCAACTGGCGGCGCAGGATGTGGAAGTAGTTGGCGGGCGTCGTGCAGTTGGCGACGATCCAGTTGTCCTCGGCCGAAAGCTGCAGGAAGCGTTCCAGCCGGGCGGAGGAGTGCTCCGGGCCCTGGCCTTCGTAGCCATGGGGCAGCAGCATCACGAGGCCCGACATCCGCAGCCATTTCGACTCGCCCGAGTTGATGAACTGGTCGATCATGATCTGTGCGCCGTTGGCGAAATCACCAAACTGCGCTTCCCAGAGCGTGAGCGCGTTCGGCTCCGAGAGCGAGTAGCCGTATTCGAAGCCAAGGACTGCGTATTCCGAGAGCATGGAGTCGATGACCTCATACCGCGCCTGGCCCGCGCGGATGTGGTTCAGCGGGTAATGGCGTTCCTCGGTCATCTGGTCGACCCAGCCGGAGTGGCGCTGGCTGAATGTGCCGCGGGTCACGTCCTGGCCGGAGAGGCGGACGGGGAAGCCTTCGACCTGCAGCGATCCGAAGGCCAAAGCTTCGCCCGTGGCCCAGTCGAACCCTTTGCCAGTGGCGAACATTTCCTTCTTGGCATCCAACTGGCGCAGCACGGTCTTGTGCATGTCAAAGTCGTCGGGGACGCGGGTCAGGGCGGCGCCGACCTCGGCCAAAGTCTCGGCCTTGATCCAGGTTTCGCCGCGCTGGTAATTGTTCAGGTCCTTCGTCTGAAGGTTCTTCCAGCGGCCATCCAGCCAGTCGGCCTTGTTCGGGAGGAAAGCTTTCCCGGCCTCGAACTCTTCGTTCAGGCGGGCCTGGAAGGCGGCCTTCATATCCTCGATCTCGCCTTCGGGGATCAGGCCGTCACGGACGAGGCGTTCGGTGTACAGCTGCAGCGTGGTCTTCTGGCGCTTGATGCGGGCATACATCGCCGGGTTGGTGAACATCGGCTCGTCGCCTTCGTTGTGCCCGAAGCGGCGGTAGCAGAAGATGTCGATGACCACGTCCTTGTGGAACTTCTGGCGAAATTCGGTCGCGACGCGGGCGGCGTGGACCACAGCCTCGGGGTCGTCGCCGTTGACGTGGAAGATCGGTGCCTCGACCATCAGCGCGATGTCGGTGGGGTAGGGCGAGGTGCGGCTGAAGGCCGGGGCGGTGGTGAAGCCGATCTGGTTGTTGACGATGATGTGGATGCAGCCGCCGGTGCGGTGGCCCTTGATGCCAGACAGTTGCAGACATTCCGCCACGACGCCCTGGCCCGCAAAGGCCGCGTCGCCGTGCAGCAGGATCGGCAGCACTGCGATCCGCTCGGCGGTATCGTTCATCTGGTCCTGCTTGGCGCGAACCTTGCCCAGCACCACCGGGTTTACCGCTTCCAGGTGGCTGGGGTTGGCGGTGAGACTGAGGTGGACCTTGTTGCCGTCAAACTCCCGGTCGCTGGAGGCGCCGAGGTGGTACTTCACGTCCCCGGACCCGTCGACATCCTCGGGCTTGTAGGAGCCGCCCTGGAATTCGTGGAAGATCGCGCGGTAGGGCTTCATCATCACGTTGGCCAGAACGGAAAGGCGGCCGCGGTGGGGCATGCCGATGATCACGTCCTGGACCCCCAGCGCACCGCCGCGCTTGATGATCTGCTCCATCGCCGGGATCAGAGCTTCGCCGCCATCAAGGCCGAAGCGCTTGGTGCCCATGTATTTGACATGGAGGAACTTTTCATAGCCCTCCGCCTCGACCAGCTTGTTCAGGATGGCCTTGCGGCCTTCCCGCGTGAACTGGATTTCCTTGCCGTAGCCTTCGATCCGTTCCTTCAGCCAGCTTGCCTGCTCGGGGTCCGAGATGTGCATGTACTGCAGCGCGAAGGTGCCGCAATAGGTGCGCTTCAGGATATCCAGGATTTCGCGCATCGAGGCGTGGGTGAGGCCAAGGACGTTGTCGATGAAGATCGGCCGGTCGAGGTCGGTCTCTGCAAAGCCGTAGGAGGCGGGGTCAAGCTCTGGCTGGTGGGTGGTGTCGCGAAGGCCGAGGGGGTCGAGGTCGGCGGCAAGGTGGCCGCGGATCCGGTAGGCGCGGATGATCATCAGGGCGCGGATGGAGTCGAGGACGGCGCGCTGGATCTGGTCGTCGGTGAGCGGGATGCCCTGTTCGGCGGCCTTGGCGGCGATCTTGGCACCGGCGGCCTTGGCTTCCTTGGCCGGGGGCGGGGCGGCCCATTCGCCGGTCAGGGCGGCGGTCAGGTCATCCACCGGCTGCGGCGGCCAGTCGGCGCGGGCCCAGCTTGGGCCTTGTGCGGCGCGCTTGGCATCCAGTTCGCTGTCGCCGAGGGCCTTGAAGAACTCCGCCCATTGCGGGTCAACGCTGTTCGGGTCGGCAGCGTGGCGGGCGGCCAGCTGGTCGACGTAATCGGCATTGGCTCCATCCAGGAAGGACGAGGCGGTGAAGGCAGCGGTGGGGGATTGGTCGGTCATGGGGTTACCTCGGAGGGAGGGGGGCCGT
>JANOCQ010000327.1:0-3252 GCA_031412255.1 Paracoccaceae bacterium
GGCCAGCGCGGGCGGCGGCGGCAAGGGGATGCGCATCGCCTGGAATGACGCCGAGGCGCGGGAAGGCTTTCAGTCCTCGAAGAACGAGGCGGCGGCCAGTTTCGGCGATGACCGCATCTTTATCGAGAAGTTCGTGACCCAGCCCCGCCACATCGAAATTCAGGTGCTGGCTGACCAGCATGGCAACACCGTCTACCTGCATGAACGCGAATGCAGCATCCAGCGCCGGAACCAGAAGGTCATCGAAGAGGCGCCCAGCCCCTTTCTGGATGAGGCGACGCGCAAGGCGATGGGCGAGCAGGCCTGCGCCCTGGCGAAGGCCGTGGGCTATACCAGCGCCGGGACGGTGGAGTTCATCGTCGATGGCAACCGCAACTTCTACTTCCTTGAAATGAATACCCGTTTGCAGGTTGAACACCCGGTGACCGAGCTGATCACCGGGGTCGATCTGGTCGAACAGATGATCCGGGTGGCCGACGGTCAGCCGCTGCCGTTCCAGCAGTCCGACCTGAAAATCCACGGCTGGGCGATGGAAAGCCGGCTTTACGCCGAGGACCCGTACCGGAACTTCCTGCCCTCCATCGGGCGGCTTACCCGCTACCGCCCGCCGGTCGAGGGCAAGACGGAACGCGGTGGGATCGTGCGCAACGATACCGGCGTATATGAGGGCGGCGAGATCAGCATGTTCTACGACCCAATGATCGCCAAGCTGTGCACCTGGGGGCCGACCCGCGCCGACGCCATCGAAGAGATGCGGCTGGCGCTGGATACCTTCGAAGTGGAGGGGATCGGGCACAACCTGCCGTTCTGTTCCGCAGTGATGGACCACCCCCGCTTTGCATCCGGCAACATCACCACGGCCTTCATTGCCGAGGAATATGAGGGCGGCTTCACCGGGGCCACGCTGGACTCTGCGCTGCTGCGGCGCGTGGCGGCGGCGGCGGCGGCGATGAACCGGGTTGCGGAAATCCGGCGGACGCGGATTTCGGGGACGATGGACAACCACACGCGGCGGGTGGGTGACGACTGGGTCGTCACGCTGCAAGGTGAAAGCTGGCCAGTAACGATCAGGGCCGATCCAGCGGGTTCGACTGTGGTCTTCGAGGATGGGACCGATCTGCGGGTGGAAAGCGACTGGACGCCGGGCCAGCCGCTTGCCCGCCTGACGGTCGGGGGCGAGCCCTTGGTCATAAAGACGGCCAAAGTCCCGATGGGCTTTCGGATGCGGCTGCGCGGCGCGGACCTGAAGGTCCACGTCCAAAGCCCGCGTCAGAAGGCACTTGCGGGTCTGATGCTGGAGAAGACTCCGCCGGACACCTCGAAGTATCTGCTGTGCCCGATGCCGGGCCTGGTGGTGAAGATCTCGGTTGCGGAGGGAGAGGAGGTCCAGGAGGGCCAGGCCCTTGCAACTGTCGAGGCGATGAAAATGGAGAACATCCTGAAGGCTGAGCGGAGGGGCGTGGTCAAGACCATCAACGCGAGCGCCGGGGCAAGCCTGAGGGTCGACGACGTGATCCTGGAGTTCGAGTGATGGCGCTCCGATCGGGCAAGGGACGATTTCTTCGAAGAAATCGTGACGGAGCCCTTGACGGCTCCGGTCCGGAATTTTCAAGAAATTCCGGGAGCTTACCGCCCCGCCGGGTTTCTCTCCAGCGCCTCGCTGCGCGCGATGGGCATCTTGTCGATGGAGTTGACGATCTCACGCCCTTCCCAAGGCAGGGGTTTGCGGATCATCGGTTTCCAGTCCTTGTCCATCAGCACCAGCGAGAAGCCTCGCGGCCGCAGTTTTTTACGCAAAGCCGAGGGGTTGGCCGGATCGGTGTCGATGATCAGGATGACGTCGCGGGTTTCGAACTGCGCAAGGTAACGCTCCAGAAGCTGCATCTGCCGGACGTATGCGGGGTCGTTTGGACTGTCGGCAAAGACGATCACCGGACGCCGCTGGAAGAGAAGGTCGGCTTCGACCACCTCGGACGCCGGAACGGGGGCGAAGGTGGGAGCGAGGGCAGGGGCCTCATCGGCCCCGGCGGGTAAGGTTAGCGCCGGGACGGCAAGGGCCAGGACGGCGAGGAAAGAACGACGGGCGATACGCTGCATGGCCTTCATATAGGGGGCCATTGGCAAAAGCCCAAGCGCGGTGAGCGGCGCGGATTGGAGAGCGGGATGACGGACCTGAAGGCATGGGAGGCTCTGGCCTCTAAAGAGTTGAAGGGCAAGGCCCCGGCGACCCTGAACTGGCAGACGCTGGAGGGGATCGCGGTCAAGCCGCTTTATACGGCCGCCGATGTGGAGGGCCTGCCGCAGATGGGCGAGTTGCCGGGTGTCGCACCCTTCACGCGGGGGGTGCGGGCGACGATGTATGCCGGGCGGCCCTGGACGATCCGGCAATATGCGGGGTTCTCCACCGCCGAGGAGTCGAACGCCTTCTATCGCAAGGCCCTGGCTGGGGGGCAGCAGGGGGTGTCGGTGGCCTTCGACCTGGCGACCCACCGGGGCTATGACAGCGACCATCCCCGGGTCGTGGGCGATGTGGGCAAGGCGGGGGTGGCGATCGACAGCGTCGAGGACATGAAGATCCTTTTCGACGGCATTCCTCTGGAAAAGATCAGCGTGTCCATGACGATGAACGGCGCGGTGATCCCGATCCTGGCGTCGTTCATCGTGGCGGGGGAAGAACAGGGCGTGTCGCGGGCGGACCTGTCGGGGACGATCCAGAACGACATCCTGAAGGAGTTCATGGTCCGCAACACCTACATCTACCCGCCCGAACCCAGCATGCGGATCATCGCGGACATCATCGACTTCACCTCGGCCGAGATGCCGAAGTTCAATTCGATCTCGATTTCCGGCTACCACATGCAGGAGGCCGGTGCGAACCTGGTGCAGGAGCTGGCGTTCACGCTGGCCGATGGCAAGGAATACGTGCGCACCGCCATCGCGCGAGGCATGGACGTCGACGACTTCGCTGGAAGGCTGTCGTTCTTCTTTGCCATCGGGATGAACTTCTTCATGGAGGTCGCGAAGCTGCGCGCGGCCCGGATGCTGTGGCACCGGATCATGGATGGGTTCGGGGCGAAGCAGACTGCCAGCCTGATGCTACGGACGCATTGCCAGACTTCCGGGGTGTCCTTGCAGGAGCAGGACCCCTACAACAACGTGATCCGCACTGCCTATGAGGCGATGGCGGCGGTCCTTGGGGGCACGCAGTCGCTGCACACCAACGCTTTGGACGAGGCGATTGCCTTGCCGACG
>JANOCQ010000328.1:0-13582 GCA_031412255.1 Paracoccaceae bacterium
GGTTCGAGGACCTGCCGGGGCTGGCGGGACGGCTGCTGGAGTAAGCGCCCACGCGTGGGCGTTTTCTTGGCTTAATGAAATCAAGGGCTTGGTTGCGGACATTCAGGGTTCATTAAGCCTGTGACGGTCGGACCCGGCCCCGCCTGCCGCCTGGAAGGCGACGTCGGGCACGGCATTGAGCGCTGCGCGCAGGCCTTTTGTCTCGCCTCTGGCCTGTAGCCAACCGGCTCGGCGGAGGTCCTCCGGCGGGGATCGTTGCAGCCAGGTGAAGGGTTTTGTGCCGCTTCGCTGCAAGCCCACAGCGGGCAGTCCGGAGGTTTGACAGTTTCCGCCCTGATCCATAGGGTCGCGCCCCATGAGCCAAGCCTCTGACGCCCCCCAGACGGTCAGCCGCCATGCGGTGACATTCGTCCTGATCACCGTGTTTCTGGACATGGTGGGCTTCGGGCTGATCATGCCGGTCCTGCCGAAGCTGATCGAGGAGGTGGGCCAGGTCGACATCGCGCATGCGGCGGTGATCGGCGGCTGGATGTTTGCCGCCTTCAGCCTGGCGCAGTTCGTGTTTGCGCCGTTGATGGGCAACCTGTCCGACCGCTTCGGGCGCAGGCCGCTGCTGCTGCTGGCGGTTTTCGGGCTGGGGATGGACTTCATCCTGATGGCGCTGGCACCGACCCTGGGCTGGCTCTTCGCCGGGCGGATCATTGCCGGCGTGTGCGGCGCAAGCTGGATCATCGCATCCGCCTATATCGCGGACGTGACCTCGCACGATGACCGCGCCAAGGCCTACGGCTACATGGGCGCGGCCTTTGGCGTGGGCTTCGTGATCGGCCCTGCCATCGGCGGGCTTCTGGGAGAGTTGGGGCCGCGGGTCCCGTTCTGGGTCGCGGCCTTCATTTCCCTGCTCAATTTCGTCTACGGCTGGTTCGTTCTGCCCGAGTCGCTTGCGCCCGAGAACCGCCGCAAGTTCGAGTGGTGGCGGGCGAACCCCTTCGGGGCCTTCCGGGTCTTCGCCAGCTATCCCGGCGTCTTGCCGATGGTGTTGGTCATGGGGCTTTTCTTCTTTTCCACCTCGGTCTACCCAGCGATCTGGACCTTCTGGGGCATCGCCAAGTTCGGCTGGACCGAGGCGATGGTGGGTGCAACGCTTGCAGTCTTCGGGCTGATTGCCGGAGGATTCCAGGGTCTTTTGACTGGCCCCGCGACGAAGCGGTTCGGTGAATGGAAGGTCGCCCTCTTTGGACTGGTCTGCGCGACGCTGGTGGTGCTGGGCTACGGGTTTGTCGGGTCGCTTGGCGCAGTCATCGCGCTGATGATCTTGCACGGGCCGGAGGGGTTCGTGCATCCCCTCATGACGACTTTGCTGACGAAACGGGTCCCCGAGGATGCGCAAGGCGAGTTGCAGGGCGGGATTTCCGCCGTGACCAATGTGGCGATGCTGTTCGGGACGGTGTTCTTCGCCTTCCTCTTCGGGCATTTCTGGGCCGAGGACCGCGTCTGGCGGTCGACCGATGTAGCCTATTGGGTGGCCGCGGGGTTCCTGGTGCTTACAACCGTGCTGTTCCTGATGTTGAAGAGGCGTGAGAAGGAATGAGCGAGCGTTTCGTGGGCGAAAGATTTTCGGGCAGCTTCACCCAGCAGGAGCCGATCCCCGAAGCCGGGATCGAGGCGGCGATGGCGGTGCTGCGGCATGGGCGGCTGCACCGCTACAACACGGTGGCGGGCGAGATCGCCGAGACGGCCCTGCTGGAGGAGGAGTTCGCGGCCTATGTGGGCGCGAAGTATTGCCTGGCGCTCGCTTCGGGCGGGGCGGCGATGGCTTGCGCGCTGCGGGCCTTGCAGGTCAAGCCGGGCGAGCCGGTCTTGTCCAACGCCTTCACGCTGGCCCCGGTGCCGGGGGCGATTGCGTCCATCGGCGCGAACCCTGTCTTCGTCGACGTGGCCGAGGATCTGACCATCGACCTTGCGCATCTGGAGGTGCAGGCGAAGGCGACGGGGTCGACGGTGCTTTTGCTGTCCCACATGCGGGGGCATGTCTGCGACATGGACGCGCTGATGGCGATCTGTGACCGGCTGGGGGTGCGGGTGGTCGAGGATTGCGCGCATACGATGGGCGCGAAGTGGAAGGGCGTGCCCTCGGGGCGGCATGGGGTGATCGGCTGCTATTCGACGCAGACCTACAAGCACATGAACAGCGGCGAGGGCGGGTTTCTGGTTACGGACGATGCGGAACTGGCGGCGCGGGCGGTGCTTCTGTCGGGCTCTTACATGCTTTACGCGCGACACCGGGCGGCCCCCCCGCCCGAGGTGTTCGAGGCGCTGAAGCTGGAGGTCCCCAACATGTCCAGCCGGATGGACAACCTGCGGGCGGCGATCCTGCGGCCCCAGATCGGGATGCTGGACGACCGGCGGGCGCGGTGGCGGGCCTTGTATCAAGCGATGGAGGCTGGGCTTGCGGGGGCTGTCGGCGTGGAGCTGATCCCACGGCCGCAGCATGAAGATTACATGGGGTCCAGTTTCCAGTTTCTTTTGCCCGGGTGGGAGCCTGCCCGGGTCGCCGCCTTTGTCGCGGCGGCGGCGGCGCGGGGCGTCGAGCTGAAGTGGTTCGGCGCGACGGAGCCTGCGGGCTTCACCAGCCGCTACGCGCATTGGCAATATGCCCGGCCCGAGGCGCTGCCGCAGACCGACCGGGTGCTGGCGGGGCTGATCGACATGCGGCTGCCGCTGACGTTTTCGGTCGCCGACGTGGACCAGATCGCGCGCATCCTGAGCGAAGAAGCGGCCCTTGTCGCCAAGGCCGCGGCTCTGGGTCCGGTCGCGGCCGTGACGGCGGACTGATGGGCTGGCTCTTGCGTCCGGCGCGGCCAGCGGGACCGGTCACGCGGGCCCTGCGGCGGCTGGCGAGTCCGCGCTTCTATCTGAAAGGGGTGGTGGTGCTGGGCTTGGGTGGACTTGTTCTGGTGCCGACCATCGCGGACCTGGTGAATGCCGGCATGAAGAGAGTGTCCAGCGATCAGGGCGATTGCAGGATCATTCGGGTGATCGACGGGGACACGGTGTCGATGATCTGCCCCGAGGACGGGATGGTCAGCGCGCGGCTCCTGGGCTTCGACACGCCGGAGAAATATGCTCCGCGGTGCCTGGGGGAGTTCGTGGCGGCCGAGAAGGCAAGCTGGGCCTTGCGGACGCTGATCCAGAAGGCGGACCGGATCAGCGTGACGCATGAGGGGACCGATCAGTATGGCCGCTCGCTGGTCACGCTGGAGCTGGACGGGGTGGATGTCGCGCGGTCGATGGTCCGGGCGGGGCATGCGCGGCAGTATGGTGGCGGGTTGCGCGGGAGTTGGTGCGGATGAGGGTCGTGCGGGAGACGGAGCGCAGCCTGACGGTGGAGTTGGGCGAGCTGACGGTGACGATGCTGCTGGATGGCGAGACGGTGATGCCGGCCGACAGTCTGCGGGGTGCTGACGGGTCGGGTGTTGCGGATTACGCGCCGGGCGATCTGGTGGCGGGCAAGCTGCCGCTGCCGGTGCGGGCCTTTCTGGTGCAGGGCCGTGCGGGCTGTCTGCTGATCGACGCTGGCGCGGGGCGGGCCTGGCACAAGGGGCTGGGGTGTCTGGGCGCGGCATTGGCCGAGGCGGGGTCGGGGCCGCAGGAGGTGGATGTGGTGGCGCTGACGCATACCCATATCGACCATCTGTCGGGGCTGGTGGATGGGGACGTTGGCCTGGCCTTTCCCAACGCGGACCGGGTCTACGTCGCGACCGAAGAGTTGATCGCCTTTCGGGCCGAGCCGCGAATGGTCCCGGTCCTGCCGCGCCTCATGCCGCTGGAGCAGGGCGACGGGCCTTTGACGGGGGTGGTGGCGGTGAATGCTCCGGGCCATTCGCCGGGGCATATGGCGTTCCTCGTGGAGGGGCGGCTGTTGATCTGGGGCGACCTGGTTCACCATCCATTGCAGTTCGGGCGTCCCGAGGTGACCTGGAAGTTCGACGAGGACGCGGACCAGGCCCGGCGCACCCGCGTTGCGCTGTTCGAGCGGGTCCTGTCAGAGGGCTGGCTGGTCGCGGGCGCGCATTTGCCGCACCCCGGCATCGGGCGGCTGGAGCGGGACGGCGCGGCCTACGCCTTCCATCCGGTTCAGCGCTAGCGCTTCGTCAATGTGTCGCGGGTTTCTTGCGGCAGCGCCCGTCGCCGAGAAAGAGGGCACAAGCCCGATGACCCGCACACCCCGCGCGATCGGCTTTCGGCGCGAAAAGCGCCGGTCACTGCGGGTAGGGCGAGGTGCCGCCGAGGCTGGCGTTGTTGTGTGGTCTATCAGGGCGTCGCAGAGGCAGGCTTCGTCGGTGCAGGCGTCGCGCCGGGCGAGAAAATCCTGATCGCGGGGCGGCTTGGTCTCGTCCACATCCTGACCCGTCGCGTTCTCGACCGCGTAGATCCAGGCCAGATCGTCCAGCCGCCCCATGCGCCAGAGCGGGGCATTGGGCTCTTCGGCCGCACTGCACATCAGGATATGGGCCGGCACCGTCGGGGCATCGCAGCCGATGTCCGACAGGACCATGCCGTGTGAAGGCTCCAGCTCCGCGATGCGCGTCTCGACGACGGCGAGGTCGATCCGGCAGGTCTGGGCGGTGGCGGCTCCGGCGCTGAGCGCGACCAGAAGAGCGGGCAGGCCAAGGCGCATCGGGCGGGTCCTTTCAAGAGTTGTCGGCAGGAAAGACCGCTTCGGGGCAGGGGTCAAGGTAAGGGGAACCCGCCCCCTTGTGACAGCCTGCCAGCATACCTAGATCCCGAGAGAATCCCTCTGTCATCGCCGATTTTCTGCAACCGCAAAGGCCGGAATCCTGCCCGCCTTCGGTTGACCCCGGCATGGGTGCAGAGTAAACGGGCGGAAAGACAAGCGGGCGCGGTTGCGTTCGCATGCACGCGCGCCGCCAGCATTTGAAGGAGCCCCTCGTGGACCTGCTTCTCCGTGAGTATCTACCCATCCTCATCCTCATGGCCGTTGCCACCGGCCTGGGACTGATCCTGATCCTGGCTGCCGCGGTCCTGGCCGTGCGCAACCCGGACCCGGAAAAGGTCAGCGCCTACGAATGCGGCTTCAACGCGTTCGACGATGCGCGGATGAAGTTCGACGTGCGCTTCTACCTGGTGTCGATCCTGTTCATCATCTTTGACCTGGAAGTCGCGTTCCTGTTCCCTTGGGCGGTGGCCTTTGGCGAGATCAGCATGGCGGCCTTCTGGTCGATGATGCTGTTTTTGGCGGTGCTGACCATCGGATTTGCCTACGAATGGAAGAAGGGAGCCTTGGAATGGGAGTGATGGCAGGTGCCAACACGGCCGGGGGCGACCATGAGGTTGCCGTCCAGGCGCTGAACCGCGAGTTGTCGGACAAGGGGTTTCTGCTGACCTCGACCGAGGACATCATCAACTGGGCACGGATCGGCTCCTTGCACTGGATGACCTTTGGTCTCGCCTGCTGCGCGGTCGAGATGATGCACACATCCATGCCGCGCTATGACCTGGAACGGTTCGGGACCGCCCCGCGCGCCAGCCCGCGGCAGTCGGACCTGATGATCGTCGCCGGCACGCTGACCAACAAGATGGCGCCGGCCCTGCGCAAGGTCTACGACCAGATGCCCGAGCCGCGCTATGTGATCAGCATGGGTTCCTGCGCCAATGGCGGGGGCTATTACCACTACAGCTATTCCGTGGTGCGCGGCTGTGACCGGATCGTGCCTGTGGACATCTATGTCCCCGGCTGCCCGCCCACGGCCGAGGCGCTGCTGTACGGCATCTTGCAGTTGCAGCGGAAAATCCGCCGCACTGGCACTTTGGTGAGGTAACAATGTCCGAAGCCCTGCAGGAACTGGCCGCGATCATCGAGATGAAACAGCCCGAGGCGGTGGTGTCTTCGACCATCACTCATGGCGAGTTGACGCTTATGGCGAACCTGGCGAACCTGGAAGACCTGGTCGAGTGCCTGCGTGACGATGCCTCGTGCCGCTTCACCTCGCTGGTCGACATCACGGCGGTGGACTACCCCGAGCGTGCCCAGCGGTTCGACATGGTCTACCACTTCCTGTCGATGTACCGGAACCAGCGCATCCGTGTGAAGGTCGCGGTCCGCGAGGATCAGATGGTGCCGTCGCTGGTTGACATCCACCCCAGCGCGAACTGGTTCGAGCGGGAGGTGTTCGACATGTTCGGGATCCTGTTCAGCGGTCACCCGGACCTGCGCCGCCTCCTGACAGACTACGGCTTTCGCGGCCACCCGCTGCGCAAGGACTTCCCGACCACCGGCTACACCGAGGTCCGCTATGACGAAGCGCTGAAGCGCGTGGTCTACGAGCCGGTGAACCTGGTGCAGGAATACCGGATGTTCGACTTCATGAGCCCGTGGGAGGGTGCGGATTACATCCTTCCCGGCGACGACAAGGCACGCGCTGGCGCGCCGGGAGAGAAGCCATGATGGCCCGCGACCGTAAGGGAGCACACTGATGGCCCGCGACCGTAAGGGAGCCAACTGATGGACGGCGATATCCGCAAGAACAGCTATGACGACGGCTCGACCGATTTCGAGACCGGCGAACAGCGCATCCGCAACTTCAACATCAACTTCGGCCCGCAGCATCCGGCAGCGCATGGCGTGCTGCGTCTGGTGCTGGAGCTGGACGGCGAGATTGTCGAACGTTGCGACCCGCATATCGGCCTTTTGCACCGCGGGACCGAGAAGCTGATGGAGAGCAGGACCTACCTGCAGAACCTGCCCTATTTCGACCGCCTCGACTATGTGGCGCCGATGAACCAGGAGCACGCCTGGTGTCTGGCGATAGAGCGTCTGACCGGGACGGAAGTGCCGCGTCGCGCCAGCCTGATCCGGGTGCTGTTCAGCGAGATCGGCCGGGTGCTGAACCACCTTCTCAACGTGACCACTCAGGCCATGGACGTGGGCGCGCTGACGCCGCCGCTCTGGGGCTTCGAGGAACGCGAAAAGCTGATGGTGTTCTACGAAAGAGCCTCGGGCGCACGGCTTCACGCGGCCTATTTCCGGCCCGGTGGCGTCCACCAGGACCTGCCCCAGCTGCTGATCGAGGATATCGACGCCTGGGCCATCCAGTTCCCCAGAGTGCTGGATGACATCGACGGGCTTCTGACCGAGAACCGCATCTTCAAGCAGCGGAATGCCGATATTGGCGTCGTCACCGAGGCCGACATCCAGAAATGGGGCTACTCGGGCGTCATGGTGCGCGGGTCGGGCCTGGCCTGGGACCTGCGGCGCGCGCAGCCCTATGAATGTTATGACGAGTTCGAGTTCCAGATTCCGGTCGGCAAGAACGGCGACTGTTATGATCGCTACCTTTGCCGGATGGAGGAAATGCGCCAGTCCACCCACATCATCCGTCAGGCCTGCGCCAAGTTGCGGGTGGAACAGGGCGACGTGCTGTCGCGTGGCAAGATCACGCCGCCGAAGCGCGGTGAGATGAAGACCTCGATGGAGGCGCTCATCCACCACTTCAAGCTTTATACCGAGGGTTTCCACGTTCCCGCAGGCGAGATCTATGCGGCGGTCGAAGCGCCCAAGGGCGAGTTCGGGGTCTATCTGGTGTCGGACGGGACCAACAAGCCCTACCGCACCAAGATCCGCGCGCCGGGCTATCTGCACCTGCAGTCGATGGACTACGTCTGCAAGGGCCACCAGTTGGCCGACGTCAGTGCCATCATCGGCACGATGGACATCGTCTTTGGCGAGGTCGACCGCTGATGCCGGACGTCACGATCAACCTTTGGACGCTGATCCTGGGCGCGGCATCGGGCCTGGCCGGGGTGATGGCTGCCAAGCTAGGAAATCGTCTTGTCATGGGTGCCGTCGCCGGTGCCGCAACCGCCGTAATCCTGACTATCGCCAGGGGATATCTGTAGACCATGCTTCGCCGCCTTTACAAAGACCAGCCCGCCAGCTTTGCCTTCACCCCGGCGAACCTGGCCTGGGCCAAGGGCCAGATTTCAAAGTACCCCGAGGGCCGTCAGGCATCTGCGATCATCCCGCTTCTGTGGCGCGCGCAGGAGCAGGAGGGGTGGCTGTCCCGCCCCGCCATCGAGCATGTCGCCGACATGCTGGGGATGGCCTATATCCGGGCGCTGGAAGTGGCGACGTTCTACTTCATGTTCCAGTTGCAGCCCGTGGGCAGCGTGGCACATGTCCAGATTTGCGGCACGACGTCCTGCATGATCTGCGGTGCCGAGGATCTTGTGGCTGTCGCGAAAGAGCTGATCTCGACCTCGCCGCATACGGTGTCGGCGGACGGCAAGTTCTCCTGGGAAGAGGTCGAGTGCCTGGGGGCCTGTGCGAATGCCCCGATGGCGCAGATCGGCAAGGACTACTACGAGGACCTGACCGCCGAGAAACTGCGCGAGCTTATCGGGCGGTTCCGCAATGGCGAGGTCCCGGTGCCCGGCCCGCAGAACGGACGTTACGCGGCGGAGCCCATCGGCGGTCTGACAAGCCTCAAGGAGTTCGAGTCGGGCCGCAAGCAGTTCAATGCCAGCGTGCAGGCGGCAGTGGATCTGCGCGACACCGTGAAGCGGATCGATGGCACCGAAGTGCCGCTGACGATGCCCTGGCTGGGAGGTCCCGCCGCGCCAAGCCCCGCCAAGGGGCGACAGGTCGAACCGAAGCCCGGTGCTGGTGCCGTCGCCGACGCGACGGGCGCGACGGTGCACGAGGCAAAGGCCTCTTCCCCCGGCAAGCCGAAGTCCGATGGCAACGCGCCGAATGCGACCCCGCTGGCCACCCCGGAAGCCAAGGCCTCTGGGCAGGCAGGCGGCGTGAAACCGGCGGCGCTCTCCGGACCGAAGGATGGCAAGGCCGATGACCTGAAGCTGATCCTGGGCATCGGCCCGCGGCTTGAGGCACTGTGCAACAGCCTGGGCTTCTACCATTTCGACCAGATCGCCAACTGGACCGAAGGTGAGATCGCCTGGGTCGATGCGAACCTGGAAGGCTTCAAGGGCCGGGTGACGCGCGACCGTTGGGTGGCGCAAGCGAAGATCCTGGCCGCGGGTGGGACGGTGGCCGAAGCGGAAGCGGCGGCGAAGGCTTAAGGGAAAGGCGGGACAGCTCCGCGCAGGACGGACGCCAGAGCGGCGGTTGGCTTGGGGGAGTGGCGCGAGATGATGGACAGCGAAGACGACACGACGATCGGGACGGGTGGCTGGATCCTGGTGGTGATCTCCGGGGTCGTCGCCTTTGTCATGCTGAGCGGGTTCCTGCAGTATCACTTCGTTCCGGCCGCTCTGTTCTCGGTTGCGCTTGCGCTGATCGTCCTGCTGCTGCTTTTCCGCCTGGCAGAAGCGGTGAACCGCTACGATGACGCGGAAGAGGCCAGCCGCGTCCGAAAGGTTGTTCCGTCGATCGCCGACATCGGCGTCCGGATCAGCCGGACCGAGGGTGCTGCCGTCCAGACGGCGATGGCGGTTCCGGTTCACGTTGACGTCCGGCCCGACACCCGGCCCGACACCCGGTCCGAGTTGGGCATGGCGCCGCAGCGGCCGTCTTCTCTGGTTCGGCCCCTGGCCGAAGTCGAAGCGGCCCCGGTGATCCATCCGGTCAGCACGGCGATCATGACCGACCCCGCGGTCGCAGTTCCGGCATCAAAGACGGGCAAGCCCAAGGCAAAGGCCACAACCAAGCTGAAGACCAGTGCCGAGCCGAAACTCAAGGCAGAGCCGAAGCCGAAGGCCGAAAAGGGCACGAAGCCGAAGGTTGCCAAGGCAAAGCCGGCGGGTCTGGTCCGGCTTCCGGCAGCGCGCGACGGCAGGGCGGATGATCTGCAGGAAATCGAGGGCATCGGCCCGGCGCTGGAAAAACTGGTGAACAGCCTCGGGTTCTACCACTTCGACCAGATCGCGGGTTGGACCGACTCTGACGTGGCTTTGGTCGACGCCGAAATGAAGAATTTCAAAGGTCGCATTGCGCGCGACAAATGGGTGGAACAGGCAAGGATCATCGTGACCGACGGGCTTGAGGTCTTCCGCGAACGCGCCCAAGCCAATGACTACTAAGGCCAGCAGCGACCCGATGTGGGCTGGACCAACGGGAGTGACATGGAATGCATGACGCAAAGATTATGAATGCCCCCTCACTTGGTGGGTGGGTCATCGGGGCGGCGATGGGTCTGGTCGCGTTTGGAGTCCTGCTGGTGATGGGTCGCTTCGACCTGACGCCCGCGATCGCGATGGCGGCTGGGATAACGCTGGTAGTCGGCCTGATCCTGGGGATGACCGGAAGGGATGCACCGCGGGCTGCGGTTTCTTCGGTCGCGCAGGTGACCCGGCCAGAGGTCGCGCCGGTTGCCTTTGCGTCGGCTGCGGTGGCAACTGGTACAGAAGGCCCGGCCCGGCTGTCGGCTCCGCATGGTGGCGTGGCGGACAACTTGAAGGAAATCGAGGGCGTCGGCCCGGCGATGGAGAGGCTGGTCAACGGGATGGGCTTTTACCATTTCGACCAGATCGCGGGCTGGAGCGACGCCGACGTTGCCTGGGTTGACGCCAACCTCAAGGGCTTCAAGGGCCGCGTGACCCGCGACCGCTGGGTGGCGCAGGCCAGGATCATCGTCAACGAAGGGCTTGTGGCGTTCCGCGAACGCGCCAAGACCAACAGCTACTGAAACCATGGCACAGACCCGTCCCGATCCATCCGATGTCCACCGGGCCCGCCAGGCGCGGCTCGTGGGCATCGTGCTTGCGGTGACGATGGTGCTTTGGATGGGAGCCCAGTTTCTGGGCGGGAAATTGGGGTTGGAGACGCGCTTTGTGTTTCTCTTCGACCTTGCTGCCATCGCGGCCTTTGTCTGGGCCCTGGTGGTGACGTATCAGATCTGGCGCGGACGCCGGGGTTAGGAAGACCAAGATGCTCAAGGATCAGGACCGCATTTTCACCAACCTCTACGGGATGCATGACCGCAGCCTAAAGGGCGCGATGAAGCGCGGGCATTGGAATGGGACCGCAGACATCATCAAGCGGGGGCGCGACACCATCATCGAGCAGGTGAAGGCGTCCGGCCTGCGCGGGCGGGGTGGTGCGGGCTTCCCCACGGGCCTGAAGTGGTCATTCATGCCCAAGCAGTCCGACGGGCGGCCTTCGTATCTGGTGATCAACGCCGACGAGTCCGAGCCTGGCACCTGCAAGGACCGCGAGATCATGCGGCACGACCCGCACACGCTGATCGAAGGCGCGCTGATCGCGGCCTTCGCGATGAACGCCAACGCCTGCTACATCTACATCCGCGGCGAATACATCCGCGAGCGTGAGGCGCTGCAGGCCGCGATCGACGAATGCTATGACGCAGGCATGCTGGGCAAGAACGCGGCCAGGTCGGGCTGGGACTTCGACCTTTACCTGCACCACGGGGCAGGGGCCTATATCTGTGGCGAGGAAACAGCACTTCTGGAAAGCCTGGAAGGCAAGAAGGGCATGCCCCGGATGAAGCCGCCGTTCCCGGCAGGCTCGGGTCTTTACGGCTGCCCGACCACGGTGAACAACGTGGAATCCATCGCCGTGGTGCCGACCATCCTGCGCCGGGGCTCGGACTGGTTCGCCAGCTTTGGCCGCCCGAACAACACCGGGACCAAGCTGTTCGGCATCTCGGGCCATGTGATGCAGCCTTGCGTCGTGGAAGAGGCGATGTCGATCCCGCTGAAGGAACTTCTGGAGCGGCACTGCGGCGGCGTGCGCGGCGGTTGGGACAACATCAAGGCGGTGATCCCCGGCGGGTCCTCGGTGCCCCTCTTGACCAAGGAACAGTGCGACGACGCGATCATGGATTTCGACTGGCTGCGCGAGCAGCGGTCGGGTCTGGGGACGGCGGCAGTGATCGTGATGGACAAGTCCACCGACGTCATCAAGGCGATCTGGCGGCTGTCGAAGTTCTACAAGCACGAAAGCTGCGGCCAGTGCACCCCCTGCCGCGAAGGCACCGGCTGGATGATGCGCGTGATGGACCGGCTGGTGCGCGGCGAGGCGGAGGTCGAGGAGATCGACATGCTTCTCAGTGTGACCAAGCAGGTCGAAGGCCACACGATCTGCGCCTTGGGCGATGCCGCCGCCTGGCCGATCCAGGGCCTGATCCGCGCCTTCCGCGACGAGATCGAGGACCGGATCAAGGCCAAGCGCACCGGCCGGATCAGCGCGGTCGCGGCGCAGTGATGCGGATGGCGCTGGCCCTTTCGGTGACCCTGGCGCAGGCGGGCTGCGTGGCGACGGCTCCCGTCCCCGCAGGGCGCGAGCCTGTGCGGGTCACCAACGGGGGGCGGCCGTTCCAGATGTGGGAAGGCGCGCTTGCCCGCAAGGCGGCGGATGCGGCGTGCGGCGGCAAGGTCCGGGTCTCGATCTACGACCGCTACGACCGGACGACGGGCGAATGGGTCTATCCCGAGGGCTGCGCATGACACCCGCCGTCACCTTCGGTCACAAGAGCCTGATGCCGGCGCTTTGTCATGGCATATCAAGGGCGTTTAGGTCCATCTCGGCCGCACGAGCAGCCAAGGAGGCCAACATGCTTCGCACAATTACCATCGCCCTGACCCTTGCCGTCACCGCCCCGGCCTATGCGCTGGTGCCGATCAACGAACATCCCGAGATCCGCGAAAAGCTGCTGCAGGGCTTCATCGGCGACGCCATTGCAGACAACTGCCCATCCATTGAGCCGCGCAACCTTCGCGCCCTGGGTGAGTTGAACAAGCTGCGCGACTTTGCCTTGAAGCAGGGCTATGAAGCGAGCGTCGTGCGGGCCTTCGTCACCTCGGACGAGGAGAAGGCCAAGTTCAAGGCCGAAGCTGCCGAATGGCTGAAAGCCAAGGGGGCCGAGCCGGGCAATGCCGAGGCCTATTGCACCATCGGTGAAGATGAAATCGCCAAGGAAAGCCTGGTTGGTTATCTGCTGAGGTCGAAGAAGTGACGCAAACCGTCCTCCACCTGGCCGAGTTGAACGTGAGGCGCCTCTTGGCCCCCACCGACGACCCGCGCGTGGCCGACTTCATGGCGGCGCTTGACCGGGTGAACGGGATGGGCAAGCGGATGCCCGGGTTCGTCTGGATGATGGAAGGTTCAGGCGAGCCCGGGTCCGGCAACACCGAAGCCAAGATCGACGGCGACCCGCAGTTCGTGTCGAACCTTACTGTCTGGGAAAGCGCCGAGACGCTGGAGCATTTCGTCTTCAACACCGTCCACCGCACGTTCTATGAGCGGCGGGCCGAGTGGTTTCAGGTGCTGGGCCGGATGCATTTCGTCATGTGGTGGGTGCCTGCGGGGCAAAGGCCCACCCTCGACGAGGCGCTGGCGCGGTTGAAGCATCTGGAAGCGCAGGGCGACAGCGACCATGCGTTCGGCTGGAAATACCTGAAAGAGGCGCAGGCGTGGAAGACACGTGGTTGCGCCCAAGTGGCGGCGGAGTAAGGGCGATGTGCTACGGCGGACAGGACCCGAAATACATGATGCGCGACATCGAGGCGCGTGTGAAACACCTGTCGTTTGAACAGGATACGACGAAACAGGCGGCCCCGGTCGCGCAGGGTGGGCTGCTGG
>JANOCQ010000329.1:0-14732 GCA_031412255.1 Paracoccaceae bacterium
CTCTTCGGCAGTGGCGGGCCGCGGCTCACGCGGCGGACGGCCGATGACTTCACGCAACTCGTCCAGCTCGATGAAGTTGTCGGCCTGGCGGCGCAGTTCGTCGGCGATCATTGGCGGCTGGCTGCGGATCGTCGAGACGACCGAGACGCGGACGCCCTGCCGTTGCAGGCTTTCGACCAAGGGGCGGAAGTCCCCGTCGCCCGAAAACAGCACGATATGGTCAATGCGCTGCGCCAGCTCCATGGCATCGACGGTGAGTTCGATGTCCATGTTGCCCTTCACCTTCCGCCGTCCCTGGCTGTCGGTGTATTCCTTTGCAGGCTTGGTCCGCATGGTGAAACCGTTGTAATGCAACCAGTCCACCAGCGGTCGGATCGGTGAGTAGTCGTCATTTTCGAGAAGCGCCGTGTAGTAGAAGGCGCGTAACAGCTTTCCCCGGCGCATGAACTCCATTCGGAGAAGCTTGTAGTCGATGTCAAACCCCAAAGCCTTGGCCGCGGCGTAAAGGTTGGAACCATCGATGAACAGCGCAAGCCGTTCGTCTTTGTAAAACATTCTGTGTCCCCTCAAAGTCGCCGTCAGTTCAAACTTCGCTAGTCCAAAGACGTGCAGCAGAGATATCCAACGGCCAACCCCCAGTGAATATCAGTTAAAATGCGCGCCAGACAAGAGAACTAAAGGATAAAAGCATGTACGAAAGCATAGGTGCGCACGCTCTGGTTGCATTCGGCGCGAATCTGCCATTCGGGGGAGAGCTGCCCGAGCATACGATTGCAACCGCTTGCAAGGCTTTGGGAGAGGAAGGCCTTTTGCTGCGGTCGCTTAGCCGTCTTTATGCGACGCCCTGCTTTCCTGCGGGCGCGGGCCCGGACTATGTGAATGCAGCTGCCGTGCTGGAGGTCGGGGCGGAACTTGACGCAACGTCAGTTCTGCAACGATTGCATCGGCTGGAGGATCATTTCGGCCGCAGGCGTGAACAACGCTGGGGGATGCGGACGTTGGATATCGACCTGCTGGCGTTGGGCGATTCGGTCCTGCCCGACGCGGTGACGCAAGATGCCTGGCGCAGTCTTGCACCCGAGGCGCAGCGCCACGACGCCCCCGACCAACTGATCCTGCCGCACCCGAGGCTGCAGGACCGGGCCTTCGTGCTGGTGCCCTTGGCGGACGTGGCGCCGGACTGGGTGCATCCCCGGCTGGGGCAAACGGTACGACAGATGCTGGACGCCCTGCCGCAGGCCGAGCGCGACGCGGTGAAACCACTTTGATTTTGGCTGATTTGCCGCTTGTCAAGCCTATCTGACCAGCATAAATAGGCCACTTCCAGCGACCCTTCCGATTGGAGTATACCATGGCCCGCGTGACGGTCGAAGATTGCGTTGACAAAGTCCCGAACCGGTTCGAGCTGGTGATGCTGGCCGCCCATCGGGCGCGCGAGATCCAGTCGGGCTCGCCAGTCACGGTGGACCGTGACAACGACAAGAATCCGGTGGTCGCCCTGCGCGAAATCGCGGACGAGGCTCAGCAGGCCGAAGTCCTGCGCGAGCGGATGATCGAAAGCTATCAGACCCAGATCGAGGTCGACGAGCCCGAGGAAGACCAGATGGCGCTGCTTATGGGCGGCGAGATGGATCGTCCGATGGTCGACGACATGTCGGAAGAGAAGCTGCTGCGCGCCCTGATGGAAGCCCAGGGCGAGTTCTGACGGGCGCCCGCTGAAGACCAGGGGACCCGCAAAGGGGCGGTGATGATCGACGTCGAAGACCTCATCGCCCTGGTTCGCAATTACAATCCACGCTGCAATGCCGACCTGATCCGCCGGGCTTATGCCTACGGGTTCAAGATGCATGACGGCCAGATGCGCAAGTCGGGCGAGCCCTATTTCACCCATCCGGTCGCCGTTGCCGCGATCCTGACCGAGCAGCGGCTGGATGATGCGACAATCGTCACCGCGCTTTTGCATGACACGATCGAGGACACGCGGTCGACCTATGCCGACGTGGCCGCGATGTTCGGCGAGGAAGTGGCCGAGCTGGTGGACGGGGTCACCAAGCTGACCAATCTGCAGCTGTCGAGCACCGAAAGCCAGCAGGCCGAGAACTTCCGCAAGTTGTTCATGGCGATGAGCCGGGATCTGCGGGTGATCCTGGTCAAGCTGGGGGACCGGCTGCACAACATGCGCACGATCCGCAGCATGAGCCCGGAAAAGCAGGCCCAGAAGGCGCGGGAGACGATGGAGATCTTCGCCCCGCTGGCCGGCCGGATGGGCATGCAGTGGATGCGGGAGGAGCTGGAGGATCTGTCCTTCAAGGTCCTTAACCCCGAGGCCCGCAACTCGATCCTGCGGCGGTTCCTGACCTTGCAGAAGGAATCCGGCGACGTCGTCCACAAGATCACGGCGGACATCCTGCACGAGTTGGAGAAGGCGCAGATCGAGGCTGACGTCTTCGGTCGGGCAAAGAAGCCGTTCTCGATCTGGCGCAAGATGCAGGAAAAAGACCTGGCATTCAGCCGGCTGTCCGACATCTACGGCTTCCGGGTGATCTGCGGGTCGGTGGCCGATTGCTACCGCATCCTGGGGGTGATCCACCAAAGATGGCGGGCGGTGCCGGGACGGTTCAAGGATTACATCAGCCAGCCGAAGAACAACGGCTACCGGTCGATCCACACGACGGTTTCGGGGCGGGACGGCAAGCGGGTGGAAATCCAGGTCCGGACACGCGAGATGCACGAGGTGGCGGAAGCCGGGGTTGCGGCACATTGGTCCTATCGCGAGGGTGTGCGGGCGAAGAACCCCTTCGCGGTCGATCCGGCGAAGTGGATCGCGACGCTGACGGAACGGCTGGACGAAGGCGACACGGACGAGTTTCTGGAACACGTCAAGCTGGAGATGTATTCCGACCAGGTGTTCTGCTTCACGCCGAAGGGGGACGTGATCCAGATGCCGCGGGGGGCGACGCCGCTGGATTTCGCCTATGCGATCCATACGCGGATCGGGAACAGTTGCGTGTCGGCCAAGATCGACGGGATTCGGGTGCCGCTGTGGACGCGGTTGAAGAACGGCCAGTCGATCGAGATCATCACGGCCGAGGGGCAGCGCCCGCAATCAAGCTGGATCGACATCGTGACGACGGGTCGGGCGAAGGCTGCGATCCGGCGGTCCCTGCGTGAGGAAGACCGCGGGCGGTTCGTCAAGCTGGGGCAGGAACTGGCGCGGGCCGCCTTCGACCACGTCGGCAAGAAGGCGACTGACAAGGCGCTGAGGACGGCCGCGAAGATGCTGGGGCTGACGGACGAGAACGATCTTCTGGCGCGGCTTGGTTCGGCGGAGCTGCCTGCGCGGCGGGTGGTGGAGGCGCTGTATCCCGAGCTTGCGCAGGCGGTGGCCGAGGAAGTGGACGCCAAGCGCCCGGTCGTGGGGTTGACGGCCGACCAGACCTTCCGCCGCGCGCATTGCTGCCAGCCGGTCCCGGGCGAGCGCATCGTGGGGATCACTTACCGGGGGCAGGGGGTCGTCGTTCATGCGATCGACTGCCCGGCACTGGAGGAATTCGAGGACCAGACCTCGCGATGGGTGGACTTGCACTGGCACTCGGGTCGGCATTCGCCGGTGTTTACCGTCAGCCTGGACATCACGATTTCGAATGATGCCGGTGTGCTTGGACGCATCTGCACCCTGGCTGGCGAGCAGAAAGCGAACATTTCGGACTTGCGGTTCACCGACCGGAAGCCGGATTTCTATCGACTTATCATTGACGTGGACTTGCGCGACGTCGAACATCTGCACATGGTGATGACGGCCCTGGAAGCCGAGACCGATGTCGCGCAGATTTCGCGTCATCGCGATTTGACACGCCGACCGTAAGGTCGGACAGCGGGGGTGGGGCCCGGCAGAGAGGCGATGTTGGTTTTCAGGCGCAGGGACAAGTTGGGGTGGGGCGCGTGGCTGCGCGAGCAGGTGTATCCGCGCTCGGGCTTCAAGCGGGCTACCCGCTATGTCGTGTACCGGATGCGTCGCTTGCCGGACCAGCCGCATCGGGTGGCGCGGGGGGTGTTCGCCGGTTTCTTCATCGGTTTCCTGCCTTTGCCAGGATTGCAGTTCCTTGCCGCCTGGGGGGCCGCACGCCTTGTCCGTGGCAACGTGCTGGCGGCGCTTTTGGGGACCTTCAACACCAATCCGGTGACGACGCCCTTCTTCGCGGTTCTTGCGATGACCCTGGGTCACTGGATCATGGGAATCGAAGCGCCGCTGAACGCCAAGTACATCGGCCACGCCTTTGGCGAAGCGGGGCACGACCTGTGGTTCAACTTCCTGGCGATGTTCGGCCCGCAGAAGACCCAGTGGGATGGGCTGATCCAGTTCTGGCACGAGATCTACATCCCGTATCTCATCGGGGCACTGGGACCGGCGCTGATCCTGTCGACAATCGCATATTATGTGACGATCCCGCTGGTGGAGGCCTACCAGAAGGCGCGTGCCGCAACCGCCAGTGATCGGGCCGAGCGGCGCAAGAAGATGCGGGCGAAGCTTGCGGAAGCTGCGGCCAAACTGAAACTGCGCGGCGAAAAAAGTGCCGAGGACGATGACGACAGCCCGGGAACGCCCTAGACTGTCGGAAAACGCAGGAAGGCCGGAATGAACCAATCACTGCACAAGCCAGGCAAGCTTCGGCTTGGGGTGAACATCGACCACGTGGCCACTGTGCGGAATGCCCGCGGTTCGGCTTGGCCCGACCCGCTGCGAGCAGCACTGTTGGCAGAAACCGCCGGGGCGGACGGGATCACCGCGCACTTGCGCGAAGATCGCCGCCATATCCGCGACGCCGACATCGAGGCGCTGATGGCCGCCTTGACGGTGCCCCTGAACTTCGAATGCGCCGCCACGGCCGAGATGCAGGCGATTGCGCTGCGCTACAAGCCGCATGCGATCTGCCTGGTCCCCGAAAAGCGCGAAGAGCGGACGACTGAGGGCGGGCTTGACGTGGCTTCGGACCAGAACCGGCTAACCGACTACATCACCCCTCTGCGCGAAGCGGGATGCCGGGTCAGCATGTTCATCGGTCACGACCCACGCCAGATCGAGGCCAGCGCCCGGATCGGGGCAGAGGTGGTCGAGCTGCATGTCGGGCTTTACTCTGATCTGCTGGCTGAAGGCGAAATGGCTCTGGCCGAACGGGAGCTTGCCGCCTTGCGGTCGGGGGCCGAGTTCGCCGGGAGCCTGGGGCTGGAGGTCCATGCCGGGCACGGTCTGACCTATGAAAATGTGGAAGCCATCGCCGCGATCCCGGAACTGGCCGAGTTGAACATCGGTCACTTCCTGGTGGGCGAGGCGATCTTCCGCGGGCTGGAGCCGGCCATCGAGGAAATGCGCCGTCGGATGGACATGGCACGCGGGACGCCGGGATGATCCTGGGGATCGGCACGGACCTTGCCAACATCGAGAGGATCGAAAAGACCCTTGCCCGCCACGGCGACCGTTTCAAGATGCGGGTCTTTACCGAGGTCGAGCAGCTTAAGGCCGAAAGCCGCAAGCGCGCCATTGCTGCAACCTATGCAAAGCGCTGGGCAGCGAAAGAGGCCTGTTCCAAGGCCCTGGGCACGGGCTTGCGGATGGGAATTTCCTGGAAGGACATGGCGGTCACAAACCTGCGGACGGGTCAGCCGGTGATGCATGTCACGGGTTGGGCAGCCGAACGACTGCGCGACATGACGCCCGCAGGGCACGAGCCGGTGATACATGTGACGTTGACCGACGATCATCCCTGGGCCCAGGCGTTCGTGGTGATCGAGGCCCGCTTGCTGGCGCCGGGCGTGGCGTCGCCCGCTTGACTCCCCATATTCCCGCGCGCATGTAGCGCGAAACGGCAAGAGGCAGGACAGAATGGCGAGCAGGGACACGGGCGATGGCGGCATCGTCGAGACGATCAAGACGGTCTTCTGGGCGCTGGTGATCGCGATCGCGTTTCGGTCGATCCTGTTCCAGCCGTTCTGGATTCCGTCGGAGTCGATGAAGGATACGCTGCTGATCGGCGACTTTCTGTTCGTCAACAAGATGGCCTACGGTTATTCGCGCTATTCCTGCGAAATTCCCTTTACGACACTAAGCCTTTGCCCTGTCTCCGGTCGCGTGCTGGGTTCTGACCCCGAGCGGGGGGACGTCGTGGTTTTCCGGCATCCGACGGCGGGATCGGACTACATCAAGCGGCTGATCGGCTTGCCGGGCGACAAGATCCAGATGAAGGATGGCGTGCTGTTCATCAACGGCGCGGCCGCTCCGCAAGAGGCAGCCGGAGTTTTCGAGGAAGTCATGGAGGCGCAGGGCCCGATGCGCAACCGTCCGCGCTGCGAGAATGGTGCGGTGGGCGAGGGGGGCCTTTGCACCAAGAGCCGTTTCATTGAGACACTGCCGGAAGGTCGGCAGCACCATGTGCTGAACATCGACGCCAATGGCGGCGGCGACAACACCGACGTCTTCACGGTTCCCGAAGGTCATTACTTCGTGATGGGCGACAACCGTGACAACTCCACGGACAGCCGGTTCCCGCAATCGGTAGGCGGTGTGGGCTTCCTGCCAGCCGAGTTCCTGATCGGACGGGCGGACCGGATCATGTTCTCGTCGGCAGGCCGCAGCCTGTTCTTCTTCTGGACGTGGCGCTCGGACCGCTTCTTCAAGGCGATCGAGTGAGGGCGATACCTTGAGGCTGGCGGCCGACCTGCTGGCCTTTCAAGGCCGGCTGGGACACACATTTCGCAAGCCCGATCTTCTGGTGCGCGCAGTGACGCATGCCTCGATCGGGACGCCGACACGGCCGGACAACCAGCGGCTGGAGTTTCTGGGCGACCGGATTCTGGGTCTGGTGATGGCCGAGGCGCTGCTCGAGGCGGACGAGACCGCACGCGAAGGTCAGCTTGCACCGCGCTTCAATGCCTTGGTCCGCAAGGAGACTTGTGCCGACGTCGCGCGCGAGGTGGGCCTTGGCGAGGTCCTGAAGCTTGGACGCAGCGAGATGCTTACAGGCGGTCGCCGAAAAGAGGCCTTGCTGGGCGACGCGATGGAAGCGGTCATCGCGGCGGTCTTTCAGGACGCTGGATTTGAGGCGGCGCGCGCCCTGGTCCTCCGGCTGTGGCAGAGCCGGATCGCGGCGGTGGAACCCGACGCGCGGGATGCCAAGACAAGTTTGCAGGAATGGGCGCAGGCCCGTGGTATGATGCCGCCCAGCTACGAGGAAGCCGGGCGCAGCGGACCAGATCACGCCCCGCTCTTCACGGTGCGGGTGATCCTGGCAAATGGCGCGACGGCCGAGGCCTCCGCCGGATCGAAGCGCGTTGCGGAACAGGCAGCGGCGCGTATGCTTTTGGAACGGATGGAGGCGACGGATGACTGATACGGGCACACGCGCGGGCTTCGTCGCCCTGATCGGAGAGCCCAATGCGGGCAAGTCGACGCTTCTGAACCGGATGGTGGGGGCGAAGGTTTCCATCGTCACGCACAAGGTGCAGACGACGCGGACCCGCATCCGGGGCGTCTGCATGGAGGGGCAAAGCCAGATCGTATTCGTGGACACCCCCGGCATCTTCCGGCCCCGGCGGCGGCTGGACCGGTCGATGGTCAAGGCCGCCTGGGGCGGGGCGTCGGATGCGGATATCATCGTTCTTTTGATCGAGGCGCAGCGGGGGCTGACCGAAGGTGCCAAGGCGATCATCGAACGGCTGAAGGACGAGATGCCGAAGGGCCAGCCCATCGCGCTTGCGATCAACAAGCTGGACCGGGTGAAGGCGGAAACTCTGCTTGCGCTGGCCGAGGAGGCGAACGCGGCGTTTCCGTTCGCCAAGACCTTCATGATCAGCGCCGAGAAGGGCTATGGCGTGCAGGACCTGCGGGAATGGCTGGCGAACGAGGTGCCGGAAGGCCACTGGTTCTACCCCGAGGATCAGATCGCCGATCTTCCGATGCGGATGATCGCGGCCGAGATGACGCGCGAGAAGCTGACTTTGCGGCTGCACGAGGAGCTTCCTTACCAGCTGACCGTCGAGACCGAGAAGTGGGAAGACAAGCCCGACGGCACGACGCGGATCGACCAGATCGTCTACGTCGCGCGTGACGGCCACAAAGGGATCGTGCTGGGCAACAAGGGCGAGACGATCAAGGGCGTCGGCCAGGCGGCACGGGCCGATATCAGCGAGTTCCTGGGGCGGACGGTGCACCTTTTCCTGCAGGTGAAGGTGAGGCCGAACTGGCTGGATGAACCCGAGCGCTATTCCGAGATGGGTCTGGACTTCAAGGACGGCGATGCCTGAGCGCGACGAATCTTCTGCGGAAATTCGCGATTCCGGGCCGGGCGGATGAGCGTCAGGCTGGCTGCGGGTGTCTGGGTCTCGGCCTATCTTACGCGGCTGCGGCTGGCGGATATTCCGGCCTATGTCACGGCCAAGGGTGACACCGAGGCGGGCGCTGTCGTCGTAAAGGTGGCGCTTCTGGACGGCTCTGCGCGCGCCTATGAACGGCGGTCAGACCTGATGACCGGGGCACGCGCCTGGATCCTGCTGGCCGAAGGGCCGGAGGCGGAGGTTGACGCGCTGGTGACACGCACCAGGGTCCGCGACCCGGACCTTTGGGTGATCGAGTTGGAGAATCGGCAGGGGCGGACCTTGCTGGACGAGGACGGGTTAGCAGACTGAATCTGTTTCTGTCGATCAGACAGCGACGCAGCGAAAAGGGTTGTTCACGGGCGGCGCAGGACTTGAACGAGGCGATCCGAGAGGAAGCTCCAGCGACTGATCCCGCGGGAGGACATCTTTCCAGCTACCGAAGTCCAGCAGGTAACGGTTGCCAGCACTTCCAGACAACAAACTGCCCTTTCGGCCGCGTGGCCATCGACGCGCGGATGCACGCTCGCACTTTCAGATCAAAATTAGCCAAGTCGCATCTGCACGAGGTGCAAATCCATCCGCACATTTGCCACGTCTTGGCCTTGCACCAGCAGCTGCGCCCTCTGATAACTGCCCGATGGATTGGCGCGACGATGGCATACTTCTGTCCATGCGGCTGCATGGCGAGACCTCGGCGATCATCGAGGTGATGACGGCTGGGCATGGCCGACACTCGGGCGTCGTGCGCGGCGGCGCCTCACGCAAGATGGCGGCGAGTTTGCAGCCGGGGACGGGCCTCAAGCTGGAATGGCGGGCGCGGCTGGACGAACATATCGGCCACTTCACGGTGGAGCCGGTGAAGTCCCGCGCGCATCTTTTGGGCGACAGGCTGGCGCTGGCAGGGCTTTTGTCGGTCTGCGCGCTGCTGCACGAAGCTCTCGCTGAACGCGAACCGCACCCGGCGTTGTGGCACAAGACGCTTGCGCTGATGGACGTGCTTGGCGACGAGGGCTGGACCGCGGCTTATGTCCGCTGGGAGCTGTGCCTTCTGGAGGAAATCGGGTTCGGGCTGGACCTGTCGGTCTGCGCAGTCACAGGTGCAACGGAAGGGCTGGTCTATGTCAGCCCGAAGACGGGGCGTGCGGTGTCGGCGAAGGGCGCGGGGGAATGGGCGGACCGTCTGATCCCGCTGCCCGAGGGGTTGGACGGCGACGGGCCGCTGACGCTGCAAGCGGTGGCGATGGGCCTGCGGATGACCGGTTTCTTCCTGGACCGCGAACTGCGTCCGGTGCTGCATGAGCGGCCCCTGCCCGAGGCGCGATCAAGGCTGGTGGACCTGATCTCGCGTCCGGTCCGAAACGACTGGTGATGTCGCCTTTGTGACAGACGGAACCCGGGTCTGCCCGTCCAAGTTTGCCGATGGCCAATCGTTACATTCCGCTGGCGCTGCGCTACAGCCCCACCCCCCGGATCGAGCATTTCGCACTGCTGGCGGGGTTGGAGGCGGCGGTGCGCGGTACGCTGATCTCGGCGATGCCACTGGCGGTCTACCAGGCGTTGCAGGATGCGCAGGCGACTTCGCTGGTGTATTTTCTGGCCGGGATCGTGGCGCTGGTTTGGGGGTTGATGGTGCCTTGGGCGACGCGCTTCCTGCCGCGCCGCTGGGCCTATACGGGCGGGTGCATCCTGTATCTGTGCGGCATGGCACTGGCGATGCTGGGAACCTGGTGGTCGGTACCGATGTCGCTGGCCTGCAACGCCATGGCGACGGCGACAACCTTCGTCTGTTTCAACGCCTATGTGCTGGACTATGTTGACCGGGGCAACCTGGGCCGCAGCCAGTCGACGCAGATGGTCTACGCGGCGGCGCCTTGGGCCATCGGGCCGATGACCGGGGTCTGGTTGCATGACCACTGGGCGCCGGCACCGTTCCTGCTGGCCGGCGCTTTCGCAGTGGCGCTGCTGGGGGTCTTCTGGGTCCTCCGGCTGGGCAACGGCAAGCAGATCCAGCGGGCGAAGCGACCAGCGATCAACCCGGTGGGATATCTTGGCCGCTTCTTCCGACAACCAAGGCTGATTGCCGGATGGATGTTCGCCGTGATGCGGTCCTGCGGCTGGTGGGTCTATGTGGTCTACCTGCCGATCTTCTGCATCGAGGCAGGCCTGGGCGACAAGGTCGGAGGCATCGCGCTGTCGATCACCAACGCACTGCTCTTCTCGGCACCTTACCTTAACCGCCTTGCGCGGCGGCTGTCGGTGCGGCGGTCGGTCCGCGCGGCCTTCGGGATCTGCGGGACGCTTTTTCTTGCGGCGGGGCTGATGTCCTTCCTTCCCTGGACGACAGTGGCCTTCTGCATGGCAGGATCAATCTTCCTGGTGATGTTGGACGTGGTTGGAGGGCTGCCCTTCCTGATGTCGGTCAAACCCAGCGAGCGGACGGAGATGTCGGCGGTCTATTCCAGTTTCCGTGATGTCTCGTCCATCCTGACGCCGGGGGCCGCCTGGCTTGTGCTGTGGGTGGCGCCTTTGCCCGGAATCTTTGTCGCCGCCGGGGTGGGGCTGTTGGCCTCGTGGGTGGTGGCCGGGCGGATGCATCCCCGGCTCGGCGTGCAACGACCATCGCGCGGGGGCCTTGCCGCCTAAGCCCAGACCTTGCCATGCTTGACCAGCCAGTCTGCCGAGGCGAGCAGGGCGGCTTTGGGCGCGATGAACTCCATCCCCATTTCCTTGACGGCACGGGCATTCGACACCCGTTCAAGATGGCCCAGTTTCGGCAGGATCGACTTGACTGTGGGGTCGAACAGCGCGACTGCGCGCAAGAGGAACGCGGTCGCTTCACGCGTGGGAATGCGCCTGGTCGGGTAGGCGGCCTTCAGGGTGCGGCCCATGTCGGCAAAGGCCATGGAGCCGGACGATGCGAGGTAGCGCCGGCCCGCGGTTTCGGGGCGTTGCAGGGCGCGCAGGTGCATCTCCGCCACGTCCCGGACATCGACCACGGGCAGACCCATCGGCGGCAGCATCGGGTCGCGGCCCTTGAGGAAGCGTTCGATGAGGCCAAGCGACGAGCCGTAATGTTCGTCCAGTGGTGGCCCAAGGACCAGGCCGGGGTTGATCGTGGTCAGCTTCAAGCCGCGGGCTTTGGCAATCTCCCACGCAGTACGTTCGGCGAGGGTCTTCGACTTGGCGTAGGGTGTGGTGGAGGGCAGGTGGACGTCGCACCAGTCGGCTTCGTCCTGCAGGGTGCCCGGCTTGAATTCGTTGATCACCGCGGCGGTGGAGGAGGTAAGCACCACGCGCGTTACCCCCGCTGCGGCGGCGGCTTTGAGCACGCGTTCGGTGCCCTCGACCGCCGGGCGGATCAACTGTGCCGGGTCCTTCGGCTGGGCGATGGGAAAGGGCGAGGCGGTGTGGATCAGGGCAGAGACGCCGGCCATCGCATCCGCCCAGCCAGCGTCGGATTCGAGATCAGCCTGGACGAAGGTCAGTTGCCCCGCCTGCTCGGTCAGATAGGGCGTCAGGGCGGCGCGGACCTCGTCGGCCCGGTCCATGTTGCGCAAAGTTCCCCGAACCGAATATCCGGCATTCAACAGCTTGAGGGCCACATGTTTCGCGATGAAACCGGAGACCCCGGTCAGCAGCACCAAGTCCATGCCCGCTCTCCCTACCCTGAACAGAAGATTGGTCGGGACGGGCTGCAATTCAATCCCTTACTCAAGCAGGCGGCGGGCAATCACTTGGGCCTGGATTTCGGCTGCCCCTTCAAAGATGTTCAGGATGCGTGCGTCGCAAAGGATGCGGCTGATGCGGTATTCCAGCGCAAACCCATTACCGCCATGGATCTGTAGCGCATTGTCCGCCGACGCCCAGGCGACGCGCGCACCAAGAAGCTTGGCCATTCCAGCTTCGAGGTCGCAGCGTCTGTCGTGGTCTTTCTGCCAGGCGGAGAAATAGGTGAGCTGGCGGGCGATCATGATCTCCACGGCCATCATCGCCACCTTGGATTCGATGCGCGGGAATTCGATCAGCGACTTGCCGAACTGTTTGCGGTCCTCGGCGTACTGCATCCCGGTTTCCAGTGCCGACTGGGCAACGCCGACGGCCCGCGCGCCGGTCTGGATGCGGGCGGATTCAAAGGTCTGCATCAGTTGCTTGAAACCCTGGCCTTCGACCTGTCCGAGAAGATTTGCCCCATCAACATGGAAATCGTCGAAGTTGACGGTGTATTCCTTCATGCCACGGTAGCCGAGCACCTCGATCTCTCCACCGGAGAGGCCTGGATCGACGAAGGGGATCTCATCGGTGCCGGGTGTCTTTTCCGCAAGGAAAAGGGACAGGCCGCGGTAGTCGTTTGTTCCCTCGACGCTGCGGGCGAGGACCGTCATCACATGGGTCCGTGCGGCGTGGGTGATCCAGGTCTTGTTGCCGGTGATGATCCAGTCGTCGCCTTCCTTCCGCGCGCGGGTGCGAAGAGCGCCAAGGTCGGAGCCGGTGTTGGGTTCGGTGAAGACGGCAGTCGGCAGGACTTCCCCCGAGGCGAGGCCGGGAAGCCACTTTGCCTTCTGCTCTTCCGTTCCGCCGCACAGGATAAGCTCGGCGGCGATTTCGCTGCGGGTGCCAAGCGATCCGACGCCAATGTAGCCGCGTGAGAGTTCTTCCGAGACCACCACCATCGACGCCTTGGACAAGCCGAATCCGCCGTAGGCTTCCGGGATGGTAAGGCCAAAGACGCCCATCTCGGCCAGTTCGGTGATCACCTCCATCGGGATCAGCTCGTCCTTCAGGTGCCAGTCATGGGCCCGGGGAATGACCTTTTCGTCTGCATAGCGGCGGAACTGTGCGCGGATCATTTCAAGCTCTTCGTCCAGGCCGGTGGCCCCGAAGGTTGCGCGCCCGTGGTTGTCGCGCATGAGGGCGACAAGGGCATGGCGTGCGCTGGGTGTGTTGCCTTCGGCGATCAGCGTTGCGGCCGCCGTTCCCGGTGACCAGACCAGGCCAAGATCGGAGAGGCGCGCGAATTCGGTCTGGCTCATCGGAATGCCGCCGGCGATCTGCGTCAGGTACTCACCGAAACCGATCTGGAGAATCAGCGCCTCCATCTCGCCATACTGACCCGCAGTCGACAGACGCCCTGCCCAAGCGTCCAACTGACGCAGTGCCTCGACATAGGTGCCCAGCCAGGCAAGGGCGTGGGCCTCGTACTGCTGCGCTTCCAGCGCCTGGTTCGAAACCCTGCCGCCGGCTGAAACCTGCTTTTTCAGCCCGTCGCGGCCTTTGGTGAACAGCGTCTCGACCTCTGGCAGCACAGCTTTGGTCAGTGTCTGGAGATCAGAGAGGATCGGGCTTTGGGTCATGACTTGTCCATCGGGCATGGGTCGGCTCCAGCGAAAATTCTGCACCTGCGAAGTGGTAGTGCCTTCGCAACGACAGCGCAACAACATTTCAACCGACAGTCGCCGGGCGAACGAAAGTGTCGCACAGGTTTCCGACCAGAAAGTGCCAAGAGCCTGAATCGTGTCGCGTCAGGCCGAGAGTAGAACCGGGAGTTCGCAATCGCCATCGAGCACGCGGGCAGTGACGCTGCCAAAGATCAATTCGTGAATCGGGGAGTGCCTGACGGCACCGGCGACGATCAGGTCGCAACCGGCCTCTTTTGCGGTCGCCGTCAGCGCGTCGTAGATGTCGCGGCCGTTGCGCGGGATTTCACGGAATTCTGCCGTGATCCCGTGCCGCGCCAGATGATGCGCTGCCTCGATCCCGGACTGGTCCATGCGCAGGGCCTTGTCGTCTGTGACGCGCGCAACGATCGCTTCGGCACCAGGGACAAGAAGCGACAGCGCGTCCTGCATTGCCCTTGCGGCGGCATGCGTGCCGTCCCAAGCGATCAGCGCGCGCCGCGGGGCAGTCGTAGCACCCGTCTTCGGGGCGATCACCAGCGGGCGACCCGAGTCAAATAGCGCCGCCTGGGCGAGCAGCCGCTCTCCCAGCAAAGGTCCACGGCGGCCGGACAGAACGCCAAGATCCGCCACCTTCATATGGTCAGCAAAGACCTCGCCGATCCCGTAGGCAAAGCTGCTGCGGTCAACCACCGATGTGGGCACTCCCGACCGCTGGGCCAGCGCCGCGATGGCGGTTCGGACCGTGGCAAAATCGGTCTCCTCCAAGGCGCCGCTCACGTCCACCGGGAAAGCGAGGATGACGACCCTGGCGTTTCCTGCGGCCGCCCAAGCCAAGGACAAGGACAGAGCGGCGGGATCCTGGTCGATCCTGGTCGGCTCGACATGGGTGACGATCGAACGAACGGGCATCTTCTGGCTCCTCCAACGGTTTACTGAAAGCGAGGTATGCATGCGTCCGCCGTGTCG
>JANOCQ010000330.1:0-1605 GCA_031412255.1 Paracoccaceae bacterium
CTGGAAGCCGGGCGACCAGACGCCACGGTCGCTTTACCTGTGGTTCCACGGACGCGGGGATACGCTGAGCGAGGTGAATTTCATCGCCGGACGGCTCAAGGCGAAGCGCGACTTTGCCCCGGCGGGCGCCTTTGAGCTGCATCTCTACGGGCGCTGGTGCAATGCGAGCAAGTTTGCCGGGGAGACGGATGCCTTTGAGGCGCTGGCCGATGTGATGCGGCGTTACACGATCGATCCGCAGCGGATCGCGGTGCTGGGCTTCTCCATGGGCGGGGCCACGAGCTGGCATCTGGGGGCGCATCATGCGGGGCTGTGGGCGGTGGTCGGGCCGGGCGCGGGCTTCGCGGAGACGCAGGTGTACGCCAAGGTCTATGACCCGAAGAAGGTGGCGCCGCCGTGGTGGGAAGAGGTGCTCTACCGGCTCTACAACGCGACGGAGGTGGCGGCGAACTTTTCCAACGTGCCGCTGGTGGTCTATAGCGGCGCGGACGATCCGCAGAAGCAGGCGGCGGACATGATGGAGGCCGCGCTGGCCAAGGAAGGGATGAAGATGGAGCACCACATCGGGCCGGCGACGGGGCACAAGTATGAGCCGGAGACGAAGAAGGTGCTGGCCCGGCGCTTCGAGGAGATGGTGGCGAAAGGGCGTGAGCCGATGGCGCCGCGGGTGCGCTTCCAGACCTACACGCTGCGCTACAACACGATGAAGTGGATCACGCTCGACGCGATGGAGCGGCATTGGGAGCGGGCCGAGATCGATGCGGAGCTGGTGGATGAAGGGACCTTCCGGATCAAGACGAAGAACATCACGGCCTTCACCATCGCGCTCCCGCCGGGGCCGGCGCCGCTGGATAAGACGCATCCGCCGCGGGTGGTGATCGATGAGCAGGAGCTGGTGGGGCCAGCGGTGAAGGAGGGGTGGGTGGCGAGCTTCGTCAAACTTGGCGACAATAAATGGCAGCTTCATGGTCCGGGTGGCGTCATGTTCAAGCAAGGCGTGCGCAAACGCCACGGCCTCCAAGGCCCGATCGACGACGCCTTCATGGACTCGTTCATCTTCGTGCGCCCGACCGGGAAGGCGCTGAATGACAAGGTCGGCGCATGGGCGCAGACCGAAATGGAGCGCGCGATCGTGGAATGGCGCAGGGTCTTTCGCGGCGATGTGCGGGTGAAGGACGACACCGCCATCACCGCCGAGGACGTGGCCAGTGCGAACCTGATCCTGTGGGGAGATCCTGGCAGCAATACGCTCCTCGCCCGGATGCTCCCGAAGCTCCCATTGCAATGGACCAAGGACAAGATGGTCTTCGGCACCCAGCTCGCGAGCGCCGCGGATCACGCGCCGATCTTCATCTATCCCAACCCGCTGAGTCCGCGGCGCTACGTGGTGCTGAACAGCGGTTTCACCTTCCGCATGGGCGCGAAGACCTCCAACTCCCTCCAGACGCCGAAGCTGCCCGACTGGGCGCTCATCGACCTGCGCACCCCGCCGAGCGACCAGTGGCCGGGGCAGGTCGTGGACGCGGGGTTCTTCGACGAAAGTTGGCAGTGGCCGAAGAAGTGAGCGGCGCGCGGCGCGGAGCATCGAAAAACAAGCCGTCATTC
>JANOCQ010000331.1:0-14713 GCA_031412255.1 Paracoccaceae bacterium
CCGGTGATCACCTGCACGGGCAAGGACGTGCCGATGCCCTATGCGGCCAACCTGGAGAAGTTCGCCCTGATCACGCCCGCCGAGGTCGTGACCGCCGTCAAATCCGTCTGCTACCGGTGAGGTGAAGCCATGGCTACCGAAATTCTGATGCCCGCGCTTTCCCCGACGATGGAGGAAGGGACGCTGGCCAAATGGCTGGTGAAGGAAGGCGATACGGTCAAGTCCGGGCAGATCCTGGCGGAGATCGAGACCGACAAGGCGACGATGGAGTTCGAGGCGGTCGATGAAGGCGTCGTCGGCAAGATCCTGATCGCCGAGGGGACTGCAGGGGTTAAGGTCAACACGCCCATCGCGGTGCTGCTGGATGAGGGGGAGGACGCTTCGGCGGCTGCACCCAAGTCGGCGCCGGTTGCGGCTGTATCTGCAGCACCGCCGAAGATGGATACGGCGGCACAGGATGATACGGCGCGCGGGTATGGTGCGGCCGGAGCTCCTGCGGCGGCGGCTCCTGCGGCGGCGGCTCAGGCTGGGGCGTCTCCTGCGGCGGTTCAGGCTTCGGGTGGTGCGCGGGTGTTTGCCTCGCCGCTGGCGCGGCGGATTGCCAAAGAGAAAGGGCTGGACCTGGGGGCCGTGAAGGGCTCGGGTCCGCATGGCCGTATCGTGCGGGCGGATGTCGAAGGGGCACAGTCCGGGGCGATGAAGCCTGCGGCGGCCCCGGTTGTGGAGGCTGCGAAGGCGGCAGCGGCCCCTGCCCCGGCGAAACCGGCTGGCGGAATGCCCACCGGCACGGCAGCGGAGACGGTGTTGAAGATGTATGCCGACCGGCCCTTCGAGGAGGTGGCGCTGGACGGGATGCGGCGCACCGTGGCGGCCCGTCTGACCGAGGCGAAACAGACCATCCCGCACTTCTACCTGCGGCGGGACGTTCGGCTGGACGCGCTGATGGCGTTCCGTGAGACGCTGAACAAGCAGTTGGAAGGGCGTGGGGTGAAGCTGTCGGTCAACGACTTCATCATCAAGGCCTGCGCGATGGCGCTGCAGGCGGTGCCGGCTGCGAACACTGTCTGGGCCGGCGACCGGATGCTGCGGCTGAAACCGTCTGATGTTGCGGTGGCGGTGGCGGTCGAGGGTGGATTGTTCACCCCTGTCTTGCGCGATGCGGACAAGAAGTCGCTGTCGGCTCTGTCGGCCGAGATGAAGGACCTTGCCGGTCGGGCAAAGACCAAGAAGCTGGCGCCGCATGAGTATCAGGGCGGGAGCTTCGCGATCTCGAACCTTGGGATGATGGGGATCGAGAACTTCGACGCCGTCATCAACCCGCCGCATGGGTCGATCCTGGCGGTGGGCGCGGGGATCAAGAAGCCGGTGGTCATGGCGGACGGGACGATCGGCGTGGCAACGGTGATGTCCATGACGCTGTCGGTGGATCACCGGGTGATCGATGGTGCCTTGGGGGCGGAGTTCCTGAAGGCGATCATCGAAGCGCTGGAAAACCCGCTGGTGATGCTGGCTTGATCTGAGGAAGACGGCGGGCGTTGCGCCTCCCGCACCCTTGTGCGTTTTCGGAGCGGAATGAAATGGGGGGCTGCGGCTCCCCGTTTCTATCTGGAATTCAGCTTTGCGATAAGGTTCCAGGACCGGCGGAAGACAGTGGCGGCGGCGCCGGCGACTACGACCCAGAGAGTGGCGGTCAGGGTCAACTCGCTGGCATAGAGCGCGGCAAGTGCCGTGCCTGCGGTGAGGACCGCCATGCGCTGCGGTTTTGCCAGGGGGCCGGAAAAGTCTGGCGCGAACCCCTCGGCCCGGCCGAGTTCACGGACGTAAGCCGTCCCGATGGCCAACGCGGCCGCCAGCAGTCCGAGGTCGGCCTGGCCGGCGGCGAGGCCGGCTCCGGCAAAGAAGAGCAGGTCCGAGACACGGTCCGGTGCCTCGTTCCAGAAGGGTCCGTCCCTGGCGCCCTTGCCGCCTTCGATGGCGACCATGCCGTCAATCAGGTTGCAGACCAGCCGGGCCTGTAGGGTGGCGGCCGCCAGGAGGAGGCAGAGAAACTGGACGACGCCGTTACCTTGTGTGGACATTACGTAAAGCGCAAACCCCAGGGCGGCGAAGGCCATGGAGGCTTGGGAAAGCTGATTGGGCGTTATGTCGCGTGAGACGGCCCAAGCCGCCACGCGCGCGGCCCAGGCGGAGTTGCGCGAGACAAGGGGACGGCGGTTCTCAGGCGAGTTCATGTGGTGGACCAGACCCAGCGTGTAACATGGAAGAAGATGGGGGCCGCGAAGATCACAGAGTCCAGACGGTCCAGGAAGCCACCGTGTCCAGCTATGAGGTGGCCCCAGTCCTTGATCCCGCGGTCGCGCTTGATGGCAGACATGACGAGGCCACCGAAGAAGCCCATGACGGTGATGAGGAGGCACATGCCTGCGGCTTCAAGCGGGGAGAACGGGGTCATCCAGTAAAGCGCCGTGCCGACGGCGGTCGCGGTGAGAGTGCCTCCGACCAGCCCTTCCCAGGTTTTGGAGGGAGAGAGGTTAGGTGCGACCTTGGTACGGCCAAGAAGTTTACCCCAGACATATTGCATGACATCCGAAAGCTGCACGACGAAGATCAGATAGGCGATCAGGATGACATTGCGGCCTTCGAACCCAGGGATCTGGAGATAGAGAAGGGCGGGCACGTGGCTGGCACAGTAAATGCAGATCATCAGAGCCCACTGGGTTTCCGACACGCGGATCAAGAAATCCTTGGTGGAGCCTCGAAGCGACGAGACAACGGGCAGAAGCAGGAAGGCGTAGACCGGGATGAAGATCGAATACATTCCGTACCAGTCCGTTGCGAGAAACCAGTATTGCAGCGGCAGGATCAGGAAAAAGCAGGCGACCAGAGACCAATGATCGGCACGGTTGTGGGTGGTGAGGGTAAGGAACTCTCGCAGCGCGGCAAAGGAACACAGCGCGAAGAGGAGGACGACCCCCGGCTTGCCAGCAATGAAGGCCAGGGCGAGGCAGATGACCATCACCCACCATGCGTTGATGCGCGCGTTCAGGTTCTCGACGACGGGATTGTCCCCGGCCGGCGACAGGCGGACCCGGAGAATCTCGCCAATTACGGACGCAAGGACGAGGATGGTTCCGACGCCTGCGAGCAGCCAGAGGAGATGCGGAGGGGTCATGTGGGCGCCTTCAGCTCCAATAGGGCCCGCGAGGCGCGCGCGAGGAAGGTGTCCTTCGTCTCGTCCGGTTCGACGTGCAAGGGAGCCCCAAAGGTCAGGGTGCAGATCAGCGGCACAGGAATGACCTCACCTTTGGGCATCACACGGTTGAGGTTGGCGATCCAGACCGGGACAAGGTCAACCCCCGGCCGGGACTTGGCAAGGTGGTAAAGGCCGGACTTGAAAGGAAGCAGCGCGGCGTCCGAACTGTTGCGCTGACCTTCGGGGAAAATGATGAGGGAGGAGCCCTGGTCGAGTGCAGCAACCATCTGAGCCACCGGGTCCTCGGCTCGCGCTTCCGGGCGACGGTCGATGAGGACGGCGTTGAAGACCTCGCGCCCAATAAAGGACCTTAGCGGAGAGGTTAGCCAGTAATCCAAAGCCGCGACGGGACGCGTTCGGCGGCGAAGGGGAGCAGGGAGTGCTGTCCAGAGAAGGACGAAGTCGCCGTTCGACGAATGGTTTGCGAAGTAGATGCGCTGAGCTGGTATAGGCTCGATCCCAAGCCAGATGGCGCGGGGAGCGGTCATAAAGCGCGCGAAGGTCGAGATGGCAAGCCCGGTGACGCGGGCCGCGAATGCACGAAGGACTGGGCTCATTTTGGTGGAGGTTACTCCGCCTTCAGGATCTGGTCCATGGTCAGCGCGGGCTGAGCGCAGCCAGCCTTGCCAACGACGCGGGCCGGAACTCCGGCAACCGTAGTATTCGGCGGAACCTCTTCCAAGACGACGGAGCCTGCCGCGATGCGGGAGCAGCGACCGACATGGATATTGCCTAGAACCTTGGCCCCTGCCCCGATCAGAACCCCGTCTCCAATCTTCGGATGACGGTCTCCGTCTTCCTTTCCTGTCCCGCCAAGCGTTACGGAGTGGAGCATCGAAACGTTGTCCCCGACAACGGCTGTCTCGCCGATGACGATCGAATGAGCATGGTCGATCATGATCCCCTTGCCGACGCGGGCTGCGGGGTGGATATCGACCCCAAAGACCTCCGAAACGCGCATTTGCACGAAGTAGGCCAGGTCGATCCGTCCGGCTTGCCAAAGCCAGTGTCCTATCCGGTAGGCTTGGACTGCCTGGTAGCCCTTGAAGAAAAGGAGGGGCTGGAGAAAGCGGTGGCACGCCGGGTCGCGCTCATAGACCGCCATCAGGTCCGAACGTGCCGCGGCACCGATGCCAGAATCCGCATCATAGGCCTGATCAGCAATTTCGCGGAGGATCTGCTCGCTCATTTCGCCGGAGGCGAGTTTCAGCGAAAAGCGGTAAGCAAGGGCCCGCTCGAGTGTGGAATGATGCAGGAGGCCGGAATGGATAAGCCCCCCGAGCAATGGCTCGTTGCGGATCGCATCGACCGCCTCTTCGCAGACCCGCCGCCACACGGGATCGATTGCAGTCACCCACGGTTTGGTCTCAAGCATCGCAGTGTCTCCGGTTGTGGGACCTTGATACCACAAGCTGGGCACGCGGCGACATGCAAATCTGTGCGGTCATTCATCAGCAAAGGAAATCCGTTAGCGGCCCCACATCAGGAGGCCGCTAGAGAAGTCACGCTACAACACCAATCCTGCGGAACGGCCCCGGTCCGAAACTGGCGGATACCTGCGCTACTGAAAGCTCGAACGCGCCCATCAGTCCGTCTGACGCACGCATCGATTCCGTGTACAGAAATTGCGGTTGGAAGGTCGTGTACTGGGCAACAATAGCAGCGCCTTGAACGACACGAATCTCGTAGAGTTCCGCATCCTCAGCGAGCGGTACTTCCGCGGACTGCCAAGAATCCCCGTCAATGCGTGTGCGGCGCTTCCATTCGAAGCGTAGATTGCCCGCCTCGTTCGAATGGCGAAGGTGTGCGATTGGATAGGGTCGTAGCCCGTTGCCATCAAAGGCAACGTTCCGCAGAGTGATGTTTGGATCGTCGAAGCCTCTGGACGCCATGCCAATCCTGTAGAAGCGCGCCAATCCGCGCGAGGAGAGCTGCAAATCAATCTGCAGCAAGGCAAGATCAAGCAGGACCACCGCACTTCCAACCGGCCACGCGGTCGGCATCAGGCCATCCGTCCCCAATTGCCCACGAAGGCGAAGAGACAGTTCATAGGTATCCGGGCCCACGACCTGAGCTTCGGCGAACTGGAAAACTTCCCAATTCGAACCGCTACCGTCTCCAATCGCCATCGCATTGGCGCCATTGAGCACTGCCAATTCCGAAGCAGAGGCCAGTTCCCCGCCTGCCAACTTTACTCTCAGTGGTTCTCCGCGGTCCCATCGTCCAGGACTGTGGAAGCGCAGTTCGGACTCGGTCAGTCCGATAACCGCAGGTGCGGGTAAGAGGCGGTTTATCTCGTATCCTGCGTCTTCGCTGGACGACCAGACTGCCACTGAACCAGGCCACGGATCAGCCCCTACTGCAACATGAGGTGCATGGGGTACCTCAGAACCTGTGAGCAAGGGCAGGTCAAGGAAAACTGGAAAGACTGGGACCGGCGGGGAAAAGGGTCGGACAGAAATTGCTTCATCCGACCTGACAGAAGGTAAGTAGACCCCTGGTTCAACTCTGACAACCTCCAGAAGCTGGCCTTCCGCCTGCTCGACCCGGTCCACGCGGTATTGCTGCCCGGCAAAGGTCACCACATCGCCGGCGCCGACCGAGATACGTGACTTCGGCAAACCGAACCGCGCGGTGTCCCGGGCAACGCGGGCCTCTGTGAGCCATCGTTCGACAGCTTCGATCCCCTCTGTTCTCGTCAACGCCAACGGAACATCAGTTTGGGAAACACCAAGCGATTCTTCGTCCGGAAAGCGGGTTTCGACCGAGCGGATTTCATAGCTAGATTGGGCGTCAACGAAGCTCAGCCGAATTTGTCCCGCGGTCTCGGCCTCTGAGGTCCGGGTCTTTTCAAAACGGCCATCAAGGTCCGGGAGGAGAATAAGGTCGTCTTCCCCGATAGCCGAGACAGTTGAGGCACCACGATTGCGGAAGGAAAGCAGTCCATCACGCTCGAACACATCGAAGCCATAGGTTAGCATCAATGGCTGAAGGGCGGACCGTGCCGTGGACAGGTCGGCATGCTGGAAACCTCGCACCAAGCCGAACAAGGAATCCGTGTCCAGGATTTCAACACCCGAGCGGTGGCACACTTCTTTGACGACGGCGGATAGTGGCTGGCTTGACATACGGCCGTTGAGCCAGTGCCCCCGGGCGTAGTTGTCTCCATCGCTCCACACCTCGGTTTGGCCGGGAAACTCGGGGAAGGGACGGGCATCCCAGGCCCAAGCATGTGCACGGTCCAAATCAACCATGCGACCACCATACAAGGTTGAAATGGGATTGTTTTGCGCGTTGCCCCAGAACGCGGCAGTAGCCAGCAAATACTGCATTTGGATCAAGTCATCGCGACGGCCATTCGACCAGTTGGGAAGCGCCGACTCAGACGACTTCAAATCGACAAACTTATTGGGCTGATTTGTCCCCTTGTCCACCGCCGGGCAACCGTATTCCGTAAATCGGATTGGCTTGGACATCGGAATCCACGAAGTGGCCTCCGCAGATCGGATCCCTGCATTCCTGTTAAAGTGCAGATTCGACCACCATGACCGCAGGTCCTTATAGCGAAAGACCCAAGGCTCATCGTACGCCCCATCCGTAATCGGCAGCCGCCGCTGGGCTAAGGCACCCTCTGGACTGTCGTAGTACCAGTCGTATCCTTCACCACCAGCAAAGTTCGAAATGAGGTAATCGACGTTGTAGATTGCGCCAAAGCCGGCGTCTGCATGAAGCTCGCCATCTCGCCAATCCGACACAGGCATATAATTGTCAATTCCAATGAAGTCGATCTCAGGATCTGCCCACAGTGGATCGAGATGAAAGTACACGTTCCCATCCGCGTGGTAGCCGAAGTATTCGCTCCAATCAGCTGCATAAGTGAGCTGGACCAGCTGCCCGAGGATCGAACGCACATCTGCTGCGAGTTGTCGCATTGCCGCAACGGCAGGAAAGGTATCTGCCGCACCGCGGATCTGCGTAAGACTACGCATTTCGGTCCCTATGCAGAACGCGTCAACTCCACCAGCGATGGCACAGAGATGGGCATAGTGCAGGATGAAACGCCGAAACCCCCAGTCCGTTGGTCCCGTGTATCCGATGGTTTCCCCGCTGACTTCAAAATCGCTTGATTGAGCCGTACCGAAGAAGCTTTCCACCTCATCAGCAGCTGCAGCGGTACGGTCGGTCGACCCTTCCATCCCCGGAGCAGCAGACAGGGTAATCCTACCACGCCAAGGCAGTGCTGGTTGCGACTGTGCGCCGGTCCAGGGGTCCGCAAGGGTATTTCCATCCACCTGATCCATCAGGATGAATGGATAGAACATCACCTCCTTGCCAGCGGCGCGGACAGCACGAATCGCTTCCACGACCGAAGCATCAGAGGGCGTTCCGCCATAGATAGACTCGCCGTCGACCTTTGGAACCTCAAGTGCAGCGGCGCGATTGATGCCACCTGAGCGCCACGGCATGCCTACTCCATCCCGCAGCTTCTGCTCGACCTTTGGCCGAACAGTGCACTGTGAACAGCGCAGGTCATCGCCGAACCACGACACGACCAGCGACACCGACCCAAGCTTGGGCAGCTCCTGCGTCAGTTGGTCGAAGCTTGTTGCAAAGTCGGTCCTTCCGGACGGCGAATGCACATTGGCAGTGCGATTACGACCCAGCGCCTCGGCATAATGGACTGGGGTGGTTGCTAGACCGTACTCGCCAGTTCCCGGAATCAACGCAACCGCGCGTATCGCGCCGTTCAGGGTATCCGCAGCGTCAATTCTATCTCCCTGAGCAGTCCTAACAACTTCAAAACTGAACTGCGGGACCCGATTGCCAAACGCCGATAGCTCCAAGTCTTCGATTACCACGTATGCAAGCCCGCGGTAGGCCGGCGCATTCCCTGCTCCTTCAACGGCCTCGATCAAGGGGTCTGGAAGCTGGGTCTCCGTGCCCGGATAGAATCGCAAATTGAGATCCAGGGCGGATATCTCGTTACCATCAGCCCAGATGCGGCCAATTCGCAGTGCTTCACCTTCACACAGTGCGATGGCAAGACTGACAGAGTAGCTGTACTCGTTTATCTTGGGCTTTGGAGCGCCTTTCCCTGTCCTGCGACGGCGAACCGTCTCAGTGAACTCGGTTGCCCAGATCACCTGGCCGCCTACGCGCATTCTGCCCCAGATCTGGCCAATGGCGCCGCCTTCCCCCGCGCCGGTCAACCGCAACCGGTCAATCCGGCCGACGTCGACCGGCTCGGACCCCGCACCGAGAACACTCTGATCGATTGCGCGTCCGATCGTGGCACCGACTGCCCGGCCGATCACCGCCCCTGACAGTCCAAGCACCGTCCCGCCAAAACCCGCTCCAAGGGCAGCGCCAGCGGCGGAAAGAAGCAAAGTTGCCATTCATGTGGTTCCTTCTGGAAAAGCAAAACGCGCCACAACGCGGCGCTGCCAAGGCAGGGACAAAGAACTTTCGATAACCCCGTATCCCGTGTAGGCGTGGATGAACTTGGGATGAGCTCCGGTTTCCGATTGCACGCCCAGATGCTTTGCAACGCTTCCTTCGCGCATGCGGAATAGAAGTACATCACCAATTCCAGAAGCTTCGCGTGATTTCAGCACCAGCCATCGACTGGCTGCATCAAGAAGCACTTCTTGTCGGGAGGGCTCGGCCCAGTCCGGGGTATAGGGCGGAACCGACTCTGGTTCGTCGCCGTACAATGCTCGCCACACGCCGCGTAAGAGGCCAAGGCAATCGCTTCCAACTCCGCGAACGCTTGCCTGATGCAAATATGGTGTTCCTATCCAGTTCTTTGCTTCCTCAACGACCTGAGCGGAGGTTTTCATTCTGCGCTCCCACCAACTCGGCGAGTCCCGCCGTTTGCGCGGTCCGGTACTGGATAGGAGGCCAGCCAGTCTTCGCAGGGAATATGCGGGAAACCTCTGAAGTTAAGGTAGTTGGAGAACTTGGCGCGGCAGGTGGATGGTCGCTTGTCACATCCCGCGATGATCCGAACTGAGTTTCCGGCAGTAACCGCTTCAACAATGGATTGCCAAAGTTCGATACGTCGTACCCCAGCTTCACTTCGGTCTATCTTGACCACGCCAACAAGACCCGCTGCGGGGCCGTCCTGCACCTTCATGGACCCGCCAACAAACCAATGATCGTCGAAGCCGGCAAAGCTCGCGAACTGGAACACCCTTCCGTCATCGACCTGTTGCACAACCCGGTCCGTGAAGTAGCCCGGCTGTGTAACGTCGAAGCGGCAGCGACTGTCCCCTAGAACAGCGGAACAGGTCGACGTGTAGGCCATGCCCTGAGGCCTGTTAAGCAGGTCGGAAAGGCCACGGAATTCAGCTTTGAAGCTTCCTCCAGAACGACTGATTTCTCCAAGATTCCCGCGAAACTGTTCGAGAAAGTCGGAAGGCGACCGCCAATTTACCAGATAGTTCCTCACCTCCGCTCCATCGAACCGACCCGCCAAAAGGTCGCGCTCGGTGATCGAGGCGCCATTCAGTGCACCAAAGGCCTCCGTATTGTCGACGGACAATCCGGTTGTCTGGTGGATAGCCCGCGCTGTCATGCCGCTGTCCGCCCGGCAGCGCACGCCATCCACATCCAGGTCGCGGTCATGATCGGTGAAGCCCAGCACGACACCGTCACGCCGCCGCACCGTCCAGGCGCGGCAAACAGTCGTTGTTCGGGTCATCAGATGGGAAAGCAGAGCCTCCTTGGTCATAGCCTGATCTCCACGATGGGAACATTCGGTACATCACCGGCTTGAAACGAGGCCACCGAGGTTTGAATGGAATCCGCATCGAAGCGCACCGGAACGTCGAACTCGAAGCCGGCGGTTACCCTTGTGCCCAGATCGGGCGGAAGCGTGAAAATCACTTCACCGGTCTCCGTATTCACGGAAAACTCCAGCCCTTCGATTTTGGGATCTTCTGCGACAGCGACAAGGACTGTACCAAGCACGGGCTTTCTGATGGGCCGTGAATAGCTTTGCAGTCCCGAAACATAAGACTTCTGCAACTGGAAGACGGTGGTTTCCCCGTCCCCTGTGCCAATAAGTTGGTCCTCGTGACTTGGGACCGAAAGTGGCGCACAGGATTTGTAATCGGACCAGTCTTTCCAGCGGAAGCCGTGCAACTGCCCAGTCCTTGCCTCGAAGAATGATATTAGCGTTGCCACGTCGTCTAGGGAGCGAAGACTAACGCCCGCGTCGTAGCGCCGGCGCGAATGCAGCCAGGGCGTATTGCGCTCTTCGAACCCGTTTGCCAGCGTGACGATCTCGGTCCGGCGCTCCGGGCCCCCAGCCGAACCAAAGCTCAGGTTTGCAGGGAACCGTATCTCGTGAAAAGCCATGATGTGTCCTCAGCGATTGCGTTGGCCACGCGCCAGGGCGCGGCTGACCTGGGCAGCGACTTGGCTTTGGCTGCGCTGAAAACCCTGAACATCGGGTGTGGTGATGTTCATCACCACGCTTACCGCCCTGCCCCCGCCGGCCTGCACCCCCAGACGTCCGTCCGGTCCGCGGGTAAGCGGCATGATGGCTTCCGGCCCTGCCTCACCCATCAGCCCCATTCCACCGCGCATCGGAAACCCGGTCGCAGAGGAAATGACGCCTCCCTTGGCAAAGGGCATCACCCGACCTTGGCTGAAGGCCCCCCCGTTGGCAAATGGCATACCAGCGCCCATTACCCCGGAAACCCCTTGGGCCAGAAGCCCACCCAGCGCCCCGGTCACCGGTTTGATCGCAATGGAATAGACAGAGTCCACGATGGTGTTCGCGACTGTTTTCAACGCATCATTCAGCTTCATGCCATCGAAGATCAGGCCATCGAATGCCTTCCGCAGGCCGCCGCTAATCCCGCTCGAAAGGGTGTTCAGCTCTCGGCCGGTGAAAATCATCGTCTCCCGCATCCGGGCAAGCTCACCATCGAAGGCAGCAACCATCGACACCGAGGACCCCATCTGGGCCTCAAGCGCCTGGAGCTGCTCCTTCATCGTTCCGATATCCGCCATCGCTCTTGTCCTTCCTCTCATCCGGGAACGCGGCAGCCAGCTCAGCCAGCCGCGCGCGCGTCAGGGGCGGGACCAAACCCTCCCGCCCCAACATGATCCGCAACTCCACCGGGGTCAGCCGCCAGAAAGCCACCGGCTCCAAGCCCAGCCCGTGCAGACCGGCCTGCAATAGACCGCGCCAGTCGATCCCGCTCATGGCTCGCCTGGCAGCGAGAACGCCCTCGCCAGCAGTTCTGCGGCAGCTCGCGCCGCTTCGACCGGCCCGCCGCCGATCTCCACACGCAGCAGATCCATCGCCGAACCTTGCCAGCCGCCACCGCGCAAACCGGCGACGATCAGCGCCAAGACGTCCCTGGTGCTGAACCTCCGCTCTTCAAAGCGCTGAACCAGGTCGATCAGGGACCCCGTTTCGAGGGTCTCCTCCAGTTCGGCCAATGCGCCCAGCGTCAGCTTCGCCACATGACGATGGCCATCAAGCCAGATCGCCACCTCTCCGGACCAGGGGTTCGCCATCAAAGCGCCGTGAAAGTCAGGGCACCCGCCGACGCCATCGCCATCTCGTATGTCGCCTCATCGTTGTGGCTGCCGGAATACTCGATCGAGGTGATCTGGAATGGCCCTTCGATGATGCCGAAGCTTGGAATTACCACCTGGAAATCCGGGATTTCACCACTGAAGAACACCTGACGTGCACGCTCGTCGGTATTCTCGTCCCGGAACACTCCCGACCCCGAGATCGAGGCCGATTTCACCCCCGCGCCAGCCAGCAGTTCGCGCCACCCGCCTTGGCTTTCCAAACTGGTGACGTCCACTGACTCCGTGTTGAAACTGATCCGGGTAGCCCGAAGCCCTGCGACAGTGACGAACTGCCCGTCCCCGGTCTGGTCGATCTTGATCAGCAGATCCTTGCCGCTTTGCACAGCCATGTTCACTCTCCGTTAGATAGGTGTCTCAAGAGCATCAAAGTTGAATTCGTGCGCGGAAGGTCAGGTCGATCCGGCGGGTCTCGCCCTCTTCGATGCGACGGGCAGATGCCCGCAGGAAGATCATGCTGACAAGCGCACCCCGAATTAACGACAGGGGCGCACCGATAAGGGCGTCCGAGATATCCGCGGCAATGGTCTTGATCGACAGGAAGCCGGTCGCATCGGTGATCACGCTGATAACCATCTGATGCTCGGACCCCGCGCCCGACTTGTCGGACTGGTCGCGAGCTTCTTCCGGGCCAATCAGAACGAAAGTCCCAGTCACGTTCGGCGGCACTGCATCGTAGATCGCCACACCCGTCAGGGCCGGCGAGGTCGACAATCGCTGGAAGACCGCTGTCTGCAGGGCGGGTGCTGCGCCATAGCTCATTTCGGTACCTCCTCGCGCGAGAAACAGGTCAGGTATCGGCCGAACTGGTCACGCTCCGTTACCGCCTGGATCAGGAACAGCCGCAGCCCCTCGCGAAATCGCTGTCCCGCCTTCGGTCGCGAAGGTGATCCTGTCGGCGTGCCCCGTACGGTAATCCTGTAGGGCACTGCGGACAGCATCCGCTCCTCACCCAGCGTATCGCTGCCCGATCCCGGCAGCACTTCGCCCCAGAGTGTGCCAACCGCGGCCCAAGCCTCGGTGAAGCCACCCGCGCCATCCGGGGTTCTCACGACTCCCTCCAGCACCAGCGCCCGGTTCAGATGGGGCGCGTTCATTTCTTGCCCCCTCCCAAGATGCGCACCGTCCGCCAGCGCTCGATCAAGGTGACCACCCCGAACGGTAACCCCGCCGCCTGTGCTCCGTCATCATGCCGGTGCTCGTAATACTCTCCGGCCAGCAGCAGAGCCGCCTGCCGCAGGTCGACCGGAATGTCCGTCCAGGCGGCACCAAACCCGGCATCGAACACCACCTTCACAGCTCCTTCGCTCGGAATGGCCGGCAGTGAAGCGCCCTTCCCCGCAAGACGCGGACGATGCAGGTCCTTGATCAACCGGTAGGCCGTTGGCGCAACCACCACCTCGCCTCCCGCCGCATCCGCCAGCGTCACGCTCGCAATACCGGACACCGGCGCCACCGGCAGTGCCTGCTCGGCGTCGCGCCAGCAGTCCAGCGTCCAAAGGAACCGACGCTGAAACAGCATCTTGCCGATCCGACCCTCGATCGCCGCCATTGCGGCGCGAAGATAGGTCTCGATCAGCCCGTCCTGCAGGCCGTCGTCGGCAAAGCCCGACCCCATCCTGAGATGGTCCTTCATTTCCTCCACCGGCAGGGCCGCCGAGGGCACCGGGGTCTCTTCGGTCAACATCATGATCAGATCTCCGCCCGCGGCAGGGCCCTCAGAAGTTTCAAGGCTCGGGGAATGGCCCGGCCCCGATGTCGGAACCGGGCCGGATCATCACGACACGGCGACGCGCAAGAGCTTGATCGCGGCAAAGTCCGTGATGTCGCCACCCACGCGCTTGTTCGCGTAGAACAGGACGTTAGGCTTGGCCGAGAACGGGTCGCGCAGGATCCGCAGGTCCGGCCGCTCCGCGATGGTGTAGGCTGCGCGGAAATCGCCGAAGGCGATGGGGAAGGTGTTCGCGGCAACGTCAGGCATGTCCTCCGACACCAGCACCGGATAGCCCATCAGACGCGCCGGCTCATTCGCCGCCAGTCCGTCCGACCACATGAAGCGGCCATCGGCATCCTTCATCTTGCGCACCGCGCCGACGGTCTTCGAGTTCATCACAAAGGCCGCATTGGCGCGGTAGTCGGCACCCAGCGCGTAGACCAGGTTCACGATGCAGTCGACCGCGTTGGTGGTGGCAAAGTCCGCGGCAGCACCGGTCGGGATGTACCCCACCTGACCCCAGACCCACGAGGCATTGGCCACCTTGGTCGGCAAGAGGATGCCCTTCGGCTTGTCCACACCGTCGCCGTTGATGAAGGCAGCGGCTTCTGCACGGATGAAGCGGGTGGCGATCTTCTCGGCCAGCCAGCCCTCCACGTCGAAGGCGCTGTCATCCAGCAGACGCTGGCTGGCCTTCGGCATCGCCGCCAGCTCGTGCAGCTTGATCGAGATGCGCTCGATGATCGGGGTCGCAGTCTCGGTGGTGGCACCGGTTTCGGTCGCCCAGCCTGAACCCACTTCGCTGCGATCCACGATCACGTCGAAAGAGGTCGCCTCGACCTGCACCACATTCGCGATGGACCGCAGCGACGAAGTCGCGAACAACATCGACCGGATGCGGTCTGCGGTCTGCGGATCGACCAGGTAGCCACCGTCGGCGGCGACGGCCGAGGACATCGCCTTGCCTTCCAGGGTCAGGCCGCGCAGGCCGTCATCATCGCCCGACCGCAGATAGGCGTTGAACGCCTTCTGATGCGGGGCCTCAACCTCCGCGCGGGCCGAAAGCGCCGGGCGGCCATAGGACATCGTCTTTGCGTTCAGCATGGTCAGTCGCTCTTCCTGATGTTTCA
>JANOCQ010000332.1:0-12075 GCA_031412255.1 Paracoccaceae bacterium
GGCCTGGATTCTTGGCCAGTCCGCCGCCCCGCCGGCGCTTGTGCCCTTGCTGGCGCGGATCACTGCCTTCGCCGAAACCCGCCTCACGCCGAGAAAATAGTCGAAGTTCTCGGCAAGTTTACGGAATGTTTGCGGTTTGTGCCGATTCTACCCCCGTCCGAACGGTGGAGAAACGGTATGACAATGTATGCCCCGCTGCTGGATGGGTCGCAAAAAGCGTTCCTGTCCTGCTACCTTGACAACCTTGCTCTGGTCGAGCGGCTTCATCGCCTGCTTCTGGATGTGATCAAGGATGAATTCGAACGGCTGAACATCCTGGAAATCAACTCGGTCCAGGCGCTTTTGCTGTTCAACATCGGCGAGAACGAGGTGACGGCGGGTGAACTGAAGTCGCGCGGTTACTACCAGGGCTCGAACGTCAGCTACAATCTGAAGAAGCTGGTCGAACTGGGCTACATGCACCACCAGCGGTCCGAGATCGACCGCCGGTCCGTGCGGGTCCGCCTGACCGAGAAGGGCCGCCATGTCCGCGGGCTGATCGCCGAACTTTTTGCACGCCATTCGGACGGGATCGAAAAGCGAGGGCTGATCGATGCCTCGGGGATGGACGAGATCAACATGTCCCTCAAGCGCATGGAACGGTTCTGGACCGAACAGATCCGCTATATCTACTAGCGCGACCTGGGTTGTCCGACTGCGCCCGAAGCTATTTTGGCCGACGGCAGCAATTCCCCAACCACGGACAAGCCTTGTGAATACCCCAGTGTCCGCAGGCACGTCTCTGGTTCGAATGGAAATCCCCTGTGTCCCAAGTGGACAGGATGGGTCTCGTCCGTCAGTTCACCTTCCGGGCAGGCAGGAACGGCAGCGGCGCTACCGGCAAGCCCTCTTCAATCATCGCCCGCGCCTCGTCGGGCTTGGCTTCACCGTGGATCGCCCGCTCGGGGGCGTCCCCGGCATGAATCTTCCGCGCCTCGGCGGCGAAGTTCATGCCGACGTATTCCGAGTTTTCTTCGATCTGCCTTTTCAGCGCAGCCAGCTTTTCTTCCAGTTCCGAACCCGGCGCCGACAGGTCCGGCTTCGCGGTCGCAGTATTGCGCGCCGGACGCACGGCGGGAGCCATCAGTTCTTTCGCAACCTCGGTCACGCCGCAGACCGGACAGGCCACCTGGCCAGCCGTCCGCAGCGCCTGGAAACCCTCGGCGTTCTTGAACCAACTGTCGAAGCCATGCCCGGCTTCGCATTTCAGGCTGTAGCGGATCATCTCGTAGTCCCATCCCGACCCAAGATTAGCTAACCACTCGCCGGGAAAGATCAATGCCCCTTGCGTTTGCCGGACCTAGCACATGCCGTCGGACCCGCAGGATCGTCGTCGTCGTCTGCCGCAATCGGCCCCGGTCGGCCCTGAAGGGGGGGCAAAAATTGCGCGATGATCGTTGCAAGCTCGGGTTCAGCCACCTGCGCGGCGGCCTCGGCCAAGGGGAACCACTTGCGGCGCCGTTCCTTCACCTCGGGGAAGGTCTTGGCAAGGTCGTCAACCCGCAGTCCGTAGACCGCGACCGCGCAAGGCACGCTCGCGTCGGGCGTGAGGCATTTCTGGTAACCATAGCGTCCGATGCAGAGCGGGTTGATCGCCCCTTGGACGCCCGCCTCTTCCCAGGCTTCCTGGGCGGCGGCCGCCTCGGGCGAGAGGCCGGGCATTGGCCAGCCTTTCGGGATCACCCAACGACCGGTGTCGCGGCTGGTAATCAGCAGCACCTCGATGCCACCGGCAGCAGCCCGCCAGCACAGCGCCCCGTATTGCATCCTTGTGCCGCCCGTACCGACGCCTTGCGCCGTGATCTTGTCTTGCCAACCCATGCCAGTCACCTTGGCCGTCCGGTTCCCGGATCTGGCCGCTGCCCTATTCCTCAAGGTCCACCATTGCACATAAATGGGCGGGATTGGAGAAAAGTTCCTGAAATTTGACGGAAACTGCAGTTGGATTATCTCATACTGCACCGAAATGATGCAAAGGGGCGGCGGTGACCCGGTTCTTGACAGCGACTGTGCTTGCCTTGCTGACAACGCAGGCAGCGGCGGCGGAAGGCTTCCGCTTTGCCTCCATCGACGGCGGCGAGATCGATCTGAACGACTGGCGCGGCAAGCCGGTGCTGGTGGTAAACACGGCCTCGCTCTGCGGCTACGCGGGGCAGTTCGACGCTTTGCAGGACCTGCACGAACGGTTCGGCGACAAGGTACTGGTCCTTGCAGTCCCGTCCAATGACTTTGACCAAGAGCTTGCCGACGAAGGCGCGGTCAAGGAATATTGCGCGATGACTTTCGATCTGACCCTTCCCATGACCGAAATCACCCCCGTGAAGGGCCTTGAGGCACACCCGTTCTATGCCTGGGTTCGTGAAGAGACTGGGTTCGTCCCGGGATGGAACTTCAACAAGGTTCTGATCGCACCAGATGGCAGTATTGCCGGGACCTTCGGTGCCCCGGTAAAGCCGGAGGGACCTCAGATCGCGGGGCGGATCCTTGGGATGCTGGAATGATCGAGGGGCCACCGCCCGTCTCGGCGGCGCTGGTGTCGCCTGCACTTTTCATCGGGTCTGACATTTACCGTGGCTCGTCCTATGGTGCGCGGCATCCGCTGCGGGTTCCAAGGGTCTCCACCGTGATGGACCTTGCCCGCGCTCTGGGGTGGCTGCCTTCGGAGCAATTCCGTACCAGTCCCCGCGCAAAGCCCGCCGCGCTGGAGCTGTGGCACGAACCCGTCTACATTGCCGCACTGCAGGCCGCCGAAGTGGAGGGCGAGGCGACAGAGGAGATGCGGGCGCGGTTCAACCTTGGCACGCTGTCGAACCCGGTCTTTCCCGAGGTCTACCGCCGCCCCGCCACCGGTGCGGGTGGCGTGATGCTGGCGGCCGAGCTGTTGGCGGCGACACCGGGCTTGATCCACGTGCCCGGCGGCGGCACCCATCACGGGCTGCCGGGGCGGGCCAACGGGTTTTGCTACCTCAACGACGTGGTTTTGGGGATCAAGGTCCTGCAACGCGCCGGACTGACGCGGATCGCCTATGTCGACCTTGATGCGCACCACTCTGATGGGGTGGAACTGGCTTTTGCGGGTGACCCCGGGGTGCGGATGATCTCGGTCCACGAGGAGGGCCGATGGCCTTTCACCGGGCTTCTGACCGATACTGCCGGAGGCAGCGCCTTCAACCTGCCGGTGCCGAAGGACTACAACGACAGTGAAGCGCGGGCCGTGCTTCACGAGCTGATCTTGCCGCGTGTGACAGAGTTCCGCGCCGAGGCGTTGGTTCTGCAATGCGGCGCGGACAGTCTGCTGGAGGACCCGCTTTCGCGGCTGGCCCTTTCCAACCGGGCCTATCTGGAGACCATAAGGGCCTTGCTGCCACTTGCCCCTCGGGTCCTGGTCCTGGGCGGGGGCGGCTACAACCCGTGGACGGTCGGGCGGCTTTGGACGGCGATCTGGGGGCTGGTCTCGGGCCGCGAACTGCCGGACAGACTTCCCGCTCCAGCGGTCGAAATCCTGGGCAACCTGGGCTGGAACGGCGGTGGTCGCCCTGCACCGGAGCCATGGCTTCTGGATACGCTGCTCGATGCTCCGCGCGAGGGATCGGTCCGACCGGTCCTCCGCGACCGGCTTGGCCAACTGGCGCGGCGATGATCCGGGCCTTTCTGGGGATCGACCTGCCGCATTCCGTCCGGGGCGCGCTTCAGGTCCAGCAGTTCCTGTTGCCGCTGCCGCGCAAGGTCGAGGCCGAGAACCTGCACCTGACGCTGATCTTTCTGGGCGACTGTCCCGAGATTGCGCTGGACGCCGCGCATGACGGGTTCGAGGCCCTGCGCGAATCCCGCTTTTCCCTCGCCCTCCACGGCCTTGGTCTCTTTGGCAGGGACAAGCCCCGCGTTGCCTGGGCAGGCGTCGCACCGTCGCCCGAGTTGATGCACCTGCAGGCCAAGGTCGAGACCATCGCCCGCCGCGCCGGTTGTCCGATTGACGCCCGGAAATTCGTGCCACATGTGACCCTCGGGCGTTTTCAGCCGCCGCCGCCCGCCGACGCGATCCGGCTGGAGCGCGCCGTGGCGATGGGGCAAGGGTTCCGGACCGAACCGTGGGACGTCACCGAGCTGACCCTTTGGCGCAGTCACCTCACCGGCAAGGCTCCGCACTACGAGATGCTGACACGCTACCCCTTGGCTTGACAGAGCCCACGGCCTGAAGCACCACGGGCCGCAACCAAGGAGACACCCATGAAGATCGCCCATCGCGAGATCGGTCCGAGTCACCCTCCGCTTGTCATCGCCGAGATCGGCATCAATCACGGCGGCGATCTGGCCGTGGCGAAAGAAATGGTGCGCCTGGCCGCGGGGGCAGGGTGCGAGATGATCAAGCACCAGACCCACATCATCGAAGACGAAATGACCGAAGAGGCAAAGTCGATCTTCCCGCCGAACGCCGACGTCTCGATCTGGCACGTCATGGAACGTTGCGCGCTGACCTTGGACGAAGAGGCCGAGATGAAGCGCTACACCGAAAGCCTGGGGCTGATCTGGATTTCGACGCCTTTCAGCCGCGCTGCCGCCGACTGGCTGGAGACGCAGGACGTGCCCGCCTACAAGATCGGGTCAGGTGAGGCTGACAACCTGCCGCTGATCCGCCACATCGCGCGGAAGGGCAAGCCCGTGATCCTGTCGACGGGGATGCAGACGATTGAAACCATTCGCGCTTCGGTCGACATCCTGGACAAGGCCGGGGTCGAATACGCGCTGCTGGAATGCACCAACCTTTACCCCAGCCCGGCCGAGATCGTCAGCCTTCGTGGCGTGACGGACCTGAAGAACGCTTTCCCCAAGGCCGTCGTCGGCTTTTCCGACCACTCCATCGGCCCGGAAATGGCACTGGCTTCGGTCGCACTAGGCGCCTGCATCCTGGAGCGGCACTACACCGACACCCGCTACCGCAAGGGGCCGGACATCATCAATTCGATGGACCCGGCCGAGCTGCGGTTCCTGATCGACCGGTCCAAGGAAATCTGGATCGCCGCCAACAACCCCAAACAGCGGTCTGCGCCCGAGGAAAACGTCTACCGCTTTGCGCGCGGCTCGGTCGTGGCCGACAAGGACCTTCCGCAAGGTCATGTCATCACCGAGGCCGACATCTGGGCGCGGCGTCCGGGGTCGGGAGAGATCGCGGCCTATGACTTCGACAAGGTGGTGGGGAAAAGGCTGAAGCGGGCGGTGACGCGGAACATGCAGTTGAAGTGGGGGGATCTGGGGTGATTCCCGGCTGGAAGGTCAGGCGCGAACTGCAACGTTTCCGCCAGCAGATCGCCTGGTACTGGGAACGCGCCCAAGCCCGCCACCGCACCCGCCAGCATGACCGCGATCGTCCCCGGCTGGTGCGGCGCGCGGATGGACCAAACCCCGCTGGGCAAAGGATCGCGGCATTTCTGATCTTTCAGCCCGCCGAGATGCCCGGGTCCATCCTTGAGACCTGCGATCAGTTAACCCAGCTTGGATACAGCGTGCTGGTCGTGTCGAACGGCACTTTGATCGGACCTGCGCGGGTTGCACTTCTGCCGCATGTCTGGAGGCTTCTCGAGCGCCCGAACCTTGGCTATGACTTCGGCGGCTACCGCGAGGCGGTGATGCACCTTTGGGACGAGAAGATCGCGCCTGATGAACTGCTGATCCTGAACGACAGCGTGTGGATCGTGGCGGCGTTCCCTGGCTTTCTTGAGCGGCTGAACTCCTTCGGTGCCGATGTTACCGGTGCGGTGTTACGATCCAAGAAGCGTCGGCGCTGGCTGGAGTCCTACCTTCTGCGTCTGAACCGGGTCGCGCTGGAGGCATCGGCCTTTCGCGCCTTCTGGGAAGACTATCGCTTGGTGGACAGCAAGTTCGGCGTCATTCGTCAGGGTGAGCGCGACTTGACCGTGGCTCTTTCCAAAGGCGGGCTAAGCGTTGCGGCTCTTGGGGACAACGCAGGTTTTCTGAAACGTATGGCTGAGGCCCCGGAGGAAGAACTGCGCCTGGCACTGAAGTATGCGGCCCCAGTGTCCGGCCCGCTTGGCAAAGTGCGCGCGCAACTTCTGCAAGCACACGGCGGTCCGGAGTGGCGGGTGCAGGCTCTAGGGCATATTGCGGGTGCGCTTGATGGCAAGCGGGTCTGGAACGCCCAGTTTCCAATCGCCGCCCTCAGGGTCATGGACTACCCGTTCGTGAAGAAAAGCCGCGAGCCGGTGAACGCGGATTGGCGGACCCAGGTCCTTCGAGGTGTGACCGATGGCGTTATTCCTATGCCCTCGTCCACGGTCCTGACAGAACTTAGCGCCGTTCAGGTGCACGGGGCATCGACACAGTCGCATTGGGCACAACGGTCGGCTGCGCATTGACTTGAGTGGCGGATTTTCGCGCAAATCCGCGAACGAACCCGGCACGTTGCAGATTTCATGCAACTCCCTTGTGCAGGCCGAGTTGGAACTACATGTCAAAACGGAAGGTTTTTTGCGTGCGGTGGTGCAGTGACGGTGATGTTCCTTGCGGTTAGTACCGCGCTACTTGGTTCCCCCCTCGGTCCGGCGCAGATGGCGCCGCCAGTCGGTGCGGCAAGGCTCGTTCCTCGACCAGACGTTTCCGGAGACGGGCAATGACACTGCCGCCACGCTGGAAAGTCCGTCGCGAGATTGACCGCATCCGGGTCAAGACCAGCCTTTTCGTCGGTCGCTGGGTTTACGATCCCCTGCGAATGCCGGTCTACGACCTGACGTCGCGCTGGCGGCAACGCATCACAGCAGGCAGCCTGCCAATGACCGACCGGGTGGCGGTATTTGTAATCTATCAGCCTAACGGACTTCCGGCGTCGCTGCTGATGACGCTGGAACACCTGCGTCAGAACCGCTTTTCGGTACTGCTGGTCTCGAACGGCCCGCTGCGGCCCCAGGACCGCACCATGCTGGTGCGGAACAGCGCGTTGGTCCTGGAGCGCCCGAATGTGGGGTATGATTTCGGAGCCTACCGCGATGGCATCCGCCAACTGTGGTTTCTGAAGCAGGACCTGTCTCTTTTGGTGCTGATGAACGACAGCACCTGGTTCCCGCTCCGCCGCGACGATGACAGCCTGGCCCGGATGGAGGCCTTGGGGGCAGACCTGGCAGGGCATATCTTCAAGACGGAGAACGAGGAAAAGCGAGGGAATGACCATGTGGAGTCACATCTGCTGATGATCTCGCGGTCGTTCCTGCGATCCATGGAGTTTGTTCGGTTTTGGTCCAGATACAGGATGTCGGACCAGCGACCGACGACCATTGCTTTGGGCGAGAAGGCATTCTCGCAGCTTGCACTCCAATCTGGACGCAATGTGCGCACCCTGATGGGGCGGGAATGGCTACTATCTGTTCTGCAGGGTTTGCAAAACCGTGAACTTCGGGTGGTGTTGGACCACACGATCGACAGCTTCAGCAGACGTGAAACTGACGCCTCGCACGTTCGCAGGTTGGCCGCTTCGGGTGGCCCGTGGCGCGAAGCGTATCTGGATTGGACGGACAAGTCGCTGCGCAATTCGATGTCGTTCCTGCTTTCCTCCACTTTCGTTATGCCCGCCACGATCTATGGACGCATGGGCTTTGCAAAGAAGGCGAAGGACATCCGCTTTCATCTGGCCCGCGAAGAGTTGCTCGACCTCGAGGCCGCCGGATCCATTACGCCCATTGATGATGTGGTCAGGGCCGAGATTGCCGCAAGCATCCGGGCATGGGTTCCACCCAAAGGTCAGGAACAGATGGTTCGTCCCGGAAAAGCGGTCCCCTTGCAGACGGGCTGAACTCTCTTATGGGCTCGACCGCGGGTCGGCGGCTCAGCACCAACCCTTGCCAGCCGTCCCCTCCCGCGTCATGACTGCCGCATGACACGCCACCTCCTCTTCCTGACCGGCACCCGGGCCGATTTCGGTAAACTGGAACCCCTCGCCGCCGCCGCGCGGGACGTGGGACATCGGGTGACGTTCTTCGTCACCGGCATGCACATGATGGACCGCTATGGCCTGACCCGAAACGAGGTGCGGCGGATGACGGGCGTTGCGGTGGAGGAGTTTGTCAACCAGTCCGAGGGTGATCCGCAGGATCTGGTTCTGGCCCGCACCATCACCGGGTTTTCGACCTATGTCACCACGGTGCAGCCCGACCTGATCGTCCTGCACGGCGACCGGATCGAGGCGCTGGCCGGGGCACTGGTGGCGGCGACAAACTATGTCCGCTCGGCCCATGTCGAGGGCGGGGAGGTTTCGGGGACCATCGACGAGGTCTTCCGGCATTGCAACACCAAGCTCTGCACGCATCACTTCGTCTCGTCCGAGGCCGCCGGCCGCCGGGTCCGCGCGCTGGGGGAGCCGGAGGAGACAATCCATCCCATCGGCTCGCCGGAACTGGACTTCCATGCCCGCGCCTCGGGCGTCACGCTGGACGAGGTGCGGTCGCGCTACGAAATCCCGTTTGATCAATATGGCATCGTCACCTTCCACCCCGTGACAAGCGAACAGGACACGATCGGCCAGCAGGCGGCGGACCTTTTTGGGGCGCTGGAGGCCTCGGGCCGCAGCTTCGTGGTGATCGCGCCGAACAATGATCCGGGGTCGAAGGCGATCTTCCAGGTTCTGGAGACGCTTCCGAAATCGCGGTTTCGGGTCCTGCCCTCGATGCGCTTCGCGCATTTCAGCGAGCTGATGAAGAACGCGGCCTGCATGGTCGGCAACTCCAGCGCCGGGGTACGCGAAGCGCCGTTCCTCGGGGTGCCATCGCTGGATATCGGAACCCGGCAGACCAACCGGTCGGATGCGCCCTCGGTAACAGCCTGCAAAGCGGCGGACCGAGCAGCGATCCTTGGATTTCTGGCAGTCCACTGGGGCCGGCATGCGCAGCCACACGCAGGTTTCGGGCAAGGCAGTGCGGCAGAGCGCTTTGTGGAAACGCTGTCCCGGCCGGAGTTCTGGGCGCTGAGCCTGCAGAAGGCGTTCCGTGACTAGGCCCGGCCTTGCGCTCTCCAGTTATCTTGCGGCGACGCGCCTTGTCCCGTTGGCGGCACCCTGGCTCTTGCGCCGCCGCCTGGCGCGCGGCAAGGAACTGCCCGACCGCTGGCGCGAGAAGTTGGGGGAGCCGACGCTGCCCCGGCCGGACGGGCCCCTGATCTGGTTGCACGCCGTTGGTTTGGGCGAGGTCCTTGCCCTTCGCGGTTTGATCCAGGCACTTGGGAGGCGTTCCGATGCAGAGTTCCTGGTAACCTCCACCACCCGAGCGTCCGCCGAGGTGCTGGCGAAGAACCTGCCGCCCCGCACGCGTCACCAGTTTCTGCCGCTGGACGCACCCTGCTACCTGGCTCGCTTTCTGGATCACTGGCGCCCCGATCTGTCGATCTGGGCCGAGCAGGATCTTTGGCCCGGAGCGGTGGTTGCGACCCACCGGCGGGAAATCCCGCTTGCCCTGGTGAATGCCAGGATGAACGCCAAGGCCTATGCCCGACGCGCACGTTGGAAGCGGTTGTATTGCGAGCTTTTCGCCCGGTTTGGTCTGGTCACGGCGCAGGACGATGGCACTGCGCGCAACCTGGTCGCGCTCGGAGCCAGAGATGTTCGTGTCCTGCCCTCGCTCAAGGCTGCGGCCCCGCCGCTTGCGGCAGACCCCCACGCCCTGGAACAGGTCCGTGAAGCTTTGGTGGGTCGGCAACCGGTCCTTCTTGCATCTTCGCACCCCGAGGATGAGTTCATCGTGCTGTCTGCATTCCGCACGCCAGGCCCGCGCCCGTTGCTGGTGGTCGCCCCTCGGGACCCTTCTCGCGGGGCCCAGATTGCAGCACGCGTCGCCGAACACGGGATGACCGCCTCGCGTCGCAGTGCGGGGCAGGGGCCAACGGCGGATGTCTGGATCGCCGACAGTTTCGGTGAGTTGGGGCTTTGGTATCGGGTCTGCCCGGTTGCCATCATCGGGGGCACCTTCGGACCGACCGACGGGCATAACCCGTGGGAGCCGGCAGCTCTTGGTTCGGCGATCCTGCATGGGCCGCGCACTGGAAACTTCGCGCCGGATTTCCGGGCGTTGCATCAGGCCGCTGCGGCCCAGCCCGTCATGCCGGACAGCCTTGGCGCCGCCTTGCACGTTGATCACTCTGCCATGGCCGCCCGCGCGCAGGCCTTGTCCGAGGCTGCGCAAGGCTCGCTTGGCTCGTTGGCAGATGACCTGTTGCACTTTGCGGGACTGGGATGAGGTTGTGGCTTTTCCTGCGCTTCTGGTCGCTTCTGTGGCATCTGGGCCTGCCCGTCGTGCTGGTCTACCTCTGGCGGCGAGGCCGCAAGGACCCGCTTTATTCCCAGCACCTGGGTGAACGTTTCGGGCGCTACCCGAAATCCATGCACGGAGCCGTCTGGGTCCACGCAGTCTCTTTGGGCGAATTGCGCTCGGCTGTGCCGCTGATCCGCGCGCTGCTTGACCGCGGTGAGACCGTTCTTACGACCCATTTCACCCCTGCGGGACGCCGGGAAGCAGAAAAGGTCTTTGCCGCCGAGATTGCCGCACTTCGACTGCTTCCAGTCTGGGTTCCGGTCGAGACCTCATGGGCCTACGCGCGGTTCTTCAAGGCGTTTCGCCCGAAGCTTGGTCTCGTGATGGAGATCGAGATCTGGCCCCGGATGATCTTTGCCTCTGCCCACGCGCGGGTGCCGCTTTACATGTGCAACGCGCAGTATCCGACCGACTCGATGGCCCGCGACGCCCGCTTCGGGATTCGCCCGGCCCTGATGCGCCGCTTTACCGGGGCCTTCGTGAAGTCCGACCTGCAAGCCCAGCGCTTTGCCTCGGTGGGTGTGCAGAGCATCACCGTGACCGGCGAGTTGCGCTTTGACCAGCCGATACCCGCCGAACACCTGTCTGCCGCAGCGCGGTTGCGTCCACGTCTTGGCCCACGCCGGGTCATTGCTTTCGCCTCGGTTACCGAGCCGGAAGAGGCGTTGTTCCTGGCTTCAGCGCAGGAAATTCTTTCCGTCCGCACGCCACCCCTCATCGTCTTCATCCCCCGCGCGCCGGAACGGTTCGCGGTGGTTGCCAAGGCGATGAAAGACAAGGGCATCCTGTTTGCGCGGCGCAGTCAAAGGCTGGACGGCAAGTTGGATTCACGTTCCGACTCTCCGATGGACGTGCTTCTGGGGGATTCTCTGGGAGAGATGTATTTCTATCTGGCGCTTGCTGACCGTGTCGTGGTGGGGGGCGGCTTCCAGCCCAAAGGGTCGCACAACATCATCGAGCCGCTGGCGCTTGAATTGCCGGTTCTGGTCGGCCCGCACATCCAGACCATCGAGTATCCGGCAGCGGAGGCGATAGCAGCCGGCGTCTGCCACCAGACCACCGCCGACCGGCTGGTCCGTGATGTGCTGGACTGGCCGGACCCAAGCCCCGAAGCGATCACCGCCTTTGTCGCGGCCCATTCCGGTGCCACGGCCAGAACCCTGGTCGCGATTGCTCCGTTGCTCAGGCCTTGGCAAGACCTTCCTTGAGTTGCTCGGACAACAGGAATTCGACCAGCCGGAAGTCATAGGCCGTGTCGATGTCGTGGCACCGCTCGGCGGGAAGGACGTAGGGGATCACCCGGCCCTCGTAGATCGTCTTTGCCTGGCGCAGATAGTCGGGGGCCACCACGTAGACCATGCCCACATGCTCATAGACGGTGGGCGCATCCTGCCGCGCCCAGACGCCGCCGGGAAGAGGCTTTGACACATGTAGCGCACCCTCCGCATTCGGCTCAACAAGGTTGAAATATGGATTCTTTCGCGCCTCGCAAACGCTCATCACCATGTCCGGATGTTCGATTTCGTAAAGTGTCAGCGCGCCGTCAATATCCTCGGGCAGCCGCAGGGGCGAGGTGCAGTCCAGGTCGAGGAATGCCGAGACCGGCCCGGACACAGGTTCGCTGGCCGCCAGCGCGTGTTGCCAGACACCCCATTTCGGTGCAGTGTCGGTGGCCAGTTCGGCCGGACGCAGGCCGATGTCCAGCGCACCCCGTTTCATGGCGTGGGCGTAG
>JANOCQ010000333.1:0-6082 GCA_031412255.1 Paracoccaceae bacterium
CGCCCCAGATATGGTCGCCGTGGTCATAGAAGATTTCGGTGCAAGGGCCGCACGGGCCGGTGGGACCCATGCGCCAGAAATTGTCGTCGGATGCGATGCGGATGATCCGGCTGTCGGGCAGGCCCGCCACCTTTTTCCAGATGTCCGCAGCCTCATCATCGCTATGGTAGACGGTGACCAGCAGCTTGTCCTTGGCCAGGCCAAAGTCCTTGGTCAGAAGCTCCCAGGCAAAGGCGATGGCCTGGTCCTTGAAATAGTCGCCAAAGCTGAAATTCCCCAGCATCTCGAAGAAGGTATGGTGCCGGGCCGTATACCCCACGTTATCGAGGTCGTTGTGCTTGCCGCCCGCGCGCACGCATTTCTGCGCGGTCGTGGCCCGCTTGTAGTCGCGGGTTTCGACACCGGTGAACAGGTTCTTGAACTGCACCATGCCCGAGTTGGTGAACATCAGCGTGGGATCGTTCCGCGGCACCAGGGGCGAGCTGTCCACGACGCGGTGATCGTTGCGACGGAAGAAGTCTAGATAGGTGGAGCGGATGTCGTTCAGCGACGCCATGTTCAAGGCCTTTCCGGGGAATTCCACAGATTCGGAACCCGTTTAGCCCTGCTTCCTGCGGCTGTCCACGGGGCGGTCAATTCGCGTTGGAAAAAGCGGATGCCGGAGCCTTGTCCCGGTCCTCCGATCCATCACGCAGGCAGTTGGCGCCGCGCGCTTCTTAGCGTCTGAAGACGCCTCCGGTACGAAACGCGTATCAGCTTGCCGGTCGGCACCATGATATTCTGGTGACCGGGAGGACAGGATCATGACCAGAATGACCAGATCAATACTGTTTGCGGCCCTCGCCGCAGCCACCGTCTTGTGCACTGGAACCGACGCCGTTGCCGAGACGGTGGTCAAGGTTTCGCTTTGGGACAAGGGGGCGACGGCCATGGATACCGTGGGCAAGCACGACCCGATCGGGATGGCTGTCCCAGGCGCGGATCCGACCATGGCGACCATGGGAGTGACCCTTGACCTGCAAGAGGTGCCCGCGGGAGAGATCACGTTCAAGATGACGAACGACCCGGGCGAATTCTACCATGCAGTCCTCATATCTACTGTAAGCGACACGTCGTCGCCGCTGCCATATCTGACGGACGAACAACGCGTGGATGAGGTCGGCGCGGGCGTGACTGCCAACCTGGGTGAGTTGCGACCACATGCCTCCAAGGCCAAGACCGCGACGCTGACACCGGGCACCTACATTCTTTACTGCAACATCGCCAGCCATTACGCGATGGGAATGTGGACCCTGTTGAAGGTCACGGAATGATAGGGTGTCGATCCTGTTGGCAAACTTCGACCCTATCGCCGAGATGGATCACTCCGTCCTGCACGACGCTGCACAGAACTCCACGCAGCCGCAAAGCCTTGTGCGCGCGCACCCAATCATAGGCCGCTTCGCCATAGCGAACCTTCCACTTCGCGCAGGCATCGTTCCAGACTCCGGAGATACGCAGAACCGCGGTGCCGACCGCCAGAAGCTGACCGTCGCGCAGGTTCGCCTGGGTCATGTCAAGGTCGGTGACGAAGGTGTCTCCGGGATGTAGTGTGGCGTCCCGGTCGCGCCAGACCAGGTCCAGCACCCTGCGTGGCAGGATCGATACCTGGATGCCCGGGTGGCCGGACCCATCCGGTAGCTTCAACCAAGGCGCGGTGCCCCAGCGTTCGCCGGGGATTCCTTGGGCCTTTGTAACTGTCAGTTCATCGACGAATCGACGCTCGCCATAGCCGGGGCGGAAGCACAGAAACTCGACCGCGCTGCCGGTCTTCGGTGCGGAAAGCACGTCCGGCAGCGCGGCCATCAACTCGTTGCTGGTGACGTGCGGGCTCACTCGTCCAGGACATCTGCGCTGTCTTCACCCGCCATGGTGAAGTCCAGCCCGTTGGCCGCACGGATCTTGTCCTCGATCGCAAGCGCGATAGAGGGGTTCTGCTTGAGAAACGCCTTCGCGTTCTCACGCCCCTGTCCGATGCGTTCATCGCCATAGGAATACCAGGCACCAGACTTTTCGACCACGCCGGCCTTGACGCCGATATCGACCAGTTCACCCATCTTCGAGATGCCTTCGCCATACATGATGTCGAATTCCACCTGCTTGAAGGGCGGTGCCACCTTGTTTTTCACCACCTTGACGCGGGTGGTGTTGCCGACAACCTCTTCCCGGTCCTTGATCGCACCGATGCGGCGGATGTCGAGGCGAACGGACGCGTAGAATTTGAGCGCGTTGCCGCCCGTCGTGGTTTCCGGCGATCCGAACATCACGCCGATCTTCATGCGGATCTGGTTGATGAAGATCACCATGCAGTTGCTGCGCCCGATGGAGGCGGTCAGCTTGCGCATCGCCTGGCTCATCAGGCGGGCCTGCGAGCCCATCTGCATATCGCCCATGTCGCCCTCGATTTCGGCCTTTGGCACGAGGGCAGCAACGGAGTCGATGACAACCATGCTGACCGCGCCCGAGCGGACCAGCGTATCGACGATCTCCAACGCCTGTTCGCCAGTGTCGGGCTGCGAGATCAGGAGTTCGTCCAGGTTGACGCCCAACTTCTTGGCATACTGTGGGTCAAGCGCGTGCTCGGCGTCGACAAAGGCGCAGACGCCGCCCTTTTTCTGTTCCTCAGCCACAGCGTGAAGCGTCAGCGTGGTCTTGCCCGAGCTTTCCGGCCCGTAGATTTCGATGATCCGCCCCTTGGGCAGGCCACCGATGCCGAGAGCGATGTCCAGGCCCAGGGAGCCGGTCGAGGTCGCCTCGATATCCATCGCCGGGCTATCAGCGCCAAGGCGCATGATCGAGCCCTTGCCGAACTGCCGTTCGATCTGTGCGAGCGCGCTTTCCAGCGCCTTCGACTTGTCCATATCCCGCTTGCTCCCGAGGTCGAGAAGGTTTGCCGTCGCCATGTCACGCTCCTTATTTCATAGCCACCCGCAGGCGGCAATCCTTGCCCGTGTTCCCCAAGTGTTCTTGCACTTATGTGCACAAAAGGAGAACAATTCAACTTAAATCTCGTGGTGGCAGTTTTTCACAGCTTTGGTTAAGGGAGTGTTGACGGAAGTCCGGGACAACCGCGCAGCGTAAGAGTTTTTCGGGAAAAGAGGCCAAGATGCTGGTGTTCTGGGAGCAGAGGCTTGCGTTTCTGGCGACGCCAAAGACCGGATCGACAGCAATTGCCGCGGCGCTCGAATCGCTTGCGGCCGTTTCGATCCAGCGGCCTCCGCTTCTGAAGCACACCACCGTGCACCGCTTTCGGCGATTTATCGGGCCCTACCTTGAGGCCGCCTCGAAGGACAACTTCACGCTTGTCGCGCTGATGCGCGAGCCGACGGACTGGCTCGGCTCTTGGTATCGGTTTCGTCAGCGCGACGAAACGGAACCCGGGAAGTCCACCAGGGGGATCAGCTTTGATGAATTCGTGCGGGCCTGGTGCCAGGACCCTCGCCCGGACTTCGCGGATGTGGGCAGCCAGGGCAAGTTCCTGCGGCCGCGGCAGGGCGTGGGGGTAGACCGGCTGTTCCGATATGAGGAGATCGACACTTTTGTGCATTTCCTGGAAGAGCGACTGGACTGCGCGATCACCCTGCCACGCCTGAACGTCTCGCCCCCGGGAGCGACCGAGGTCACCCCGGCGACGGCCGCATTGCTGCATGAGATTGCGGCGGAAGATTTTGCCCTTTACGCGACCTTGACCGGCTAGGCGTCGGCTTGCCGGTCAGGGCGACGGGACATGACAGCCGAGCAGAAAGCGGCTAGCTTGCGCGTCAAGGGGCAGACGAGACCCCGTGAGGCATGAAAGGGCGGTGTGATGACCGACATGATGATGACGCGGCGCGGGCTGATCTGCGGCGCGGGGGCCGTGGTTGCGACGGCCGGGCTGGCGGGCTGCAACAACGGGATCGGGTCCAACGGAGCGGGCCAGATCGAGGCGCGAGTGGACGCGACGCAAGACTATCTCTACAACCAGTTTCCAGGGACCCGTGACCTTGCAAGCCGGGCCTCGGGGGTGCTTTACATGCCCCTGATGACCGAAGTTGGCGCCGGCTTTGGCGGGGCGTTCGGGCGCGGCGCGCTGCGGATTCAGGGGGTCACGGTCGACTACTATTCGGCCGCGAAGGGATCGTTCGGGTTGCAGATCGGGGCACAGCAGTATGCCCACGTCCTGTTTTTCATGTCCCCCGAGGCCTTGGAAAGCTTCCGGCGGTCGTCGGGTTGGGCGGCGGGGGCGGACATCCGCTATGCTTCGCCCGAGGAAGGGGCGTCGATCGGCAAGCAGACGACCGAGCTGGACGAGGTGATCGCGATGGTTTTCGGGCAGCAGGGTCTGATAGCCGGTGCCTCGTTGGCGGGGATCAAGTATACCCGGATCATTCCCTGAGGTGTGTCCACGGTGGACGTTTTCGGATACGCCAAGCTTATCAATGGCTTGGCGTTTTCCGTTAGGGTGGTGTTAAGCATAGGGTGCGGCAGCTATCCGGGCAGGAAGCCCAAGTCGAATACCATCGGCCGCAGCTTCTGACCTAGATTGGCATAAGCCTCGCGGAAGGGCGCGAAGTCGGTGACGACATCGTCATGGGCTTCCAGGGCCTTGCGCACCTGATACCAGCCCGCATCGGCGCGGTTGAGCTTGTAGTCCTGCCGGATCTTGTTGGGAAAGCTGGTCGCGTGAAAGCGTTGGAAGAGCTTGCGCCCCTGGTCAAGCACGGCGCGGGCTTCGGGTGAGAATTCCATGTCCGCCATGTAGCGCACCATGAAATCGCTTTCAAACCGCGCCTTAACGCCAACTTCGGCTTCGGTAAAGGGGATGAAGTGATTGGTCAGCGTCCAGTCCCGATCATTCCAGCGCAACCCGTCGGCCCCGGCGGTGAGGTTGCTGCCGTTGAACAGCATCCAGATCAGGCAATCAGATTTGAAGTCTTCCGAGAGCGGCTGTGAGGGTTGCAGGAACTGATCGCGGTCGTTGAGCCATGTCGGTTTGATGAGGCGGCGGACGGAAAAAACGATGGCGGCTTGCCAGAGGTTTTCCGAAACTACCCAAACACCGCCACCATTTCTTCCTGTGTATATCGACGATGCGATTAAAGTGCCAGTTGAGGCATTCTGTAGATCGTTGTTACCCGCGAACAAATATCCCACAGCATCGTTGCACCAGAGCTTCTTGCGCGGGTTTCTCGAAGGGGTGAACGCATTGGATAGTGGCAGTGCCAAATCTCCCTTGGCCTTTGGAGGAACTATCCAAGCGTTAAGAAATTGTGATGCCGGACGAACTACAAAAGTCTTCTCGGCAACCAAGGAACCTGCCCGATCCAGCGCACCAGTTGTTACGTCGCCGACGGGCTCTTTCACCTTCTGGTCCCATACGAGAAACCCTATCGGAAAATCCCCCTTCAATTCGAAGGCTCGGCTATGCACCGCAAAGCCGCCCAGATACTTCGCTTTCCAGAGGACACGAAAAGCCTCAAAGTTCGGCGCATTGACATATTTGAGCTTGCTGAAAATGGCGAGCTTGGCGTTCGGCAGCTCCTCTCGGATGCGGATAAGGAACTGAACGAACAATTCCTTGCTCGCAAAGCCGAGATTCAACTCGCGCATCCAGCCATTGATCCGGGTTTGCTCCACCCCGATCTTGTTTTCGTCTCCCTTGCCGATGCCTGATCCGCTTTCTGCATATGGCGGATTGATCAGCACCAGGATCGGCCTTGCGCCCTTCTTGCCCTCGCGCGCATCGTCCATCGCCTGCCGCAGCGCAATCGGCACCTTGCCGGACAGCGCATAGTCGATCTGTCCGAAATCATCGACATCGTCATTCAGATAATCATACTGGAAAATCTCGGCCCCCGCGAAGGCGGGGTTGCTCCGCATTATAATAACGTCTTCCTGATCCAAGGTGGACATGAAGACATTGCGCAGGTTGCTGTGCTTGGCCTCCAGGTTTCCACACCGGCGCACATGTCCCAGACGATGTATTTCTGCTGCCAATCCGCCCCCAGGGTCGCTGCCAACTGGTCATAGGCTTTGTCGACGATGTGCAAGGGCGTGTAGAAGG
>JANOCQ010000334.1:0-4110 GCA_031412255.1 Paracoccaceae bacterium
CTCGATCCGGGCCTTGTAGTCGTCGATATCCTCGAACACGACGGCGCGGCCCCGGTGCTGCATCAGGGCGGGGGTTGCGGCGGAGGGTTTCAGGACTGCGCCGTCAGGGGCGAGGTTGCCTTTGACCACGACGATGCCGCCCGACTGGGTCAGGGCCTTTTCGGCGGGCAGGATCACGTCGTCGTTGTGGCTGCGGACGTCCTTCACTTCGTCCCAGACGCCGCCGCCCGAAACGGTCAGCGCGTCCTTGTTCAGAAGCCCTGCTTCGCCAAGGCGCTTCATCACGGCGGGGAGGCCACCGGCGTAGAAGAATTCCTCCATCAGGTATTTGCCCGAGGGCATCAGGTTGACGATCGTGGGCACGTTGCGACCCCATTCGTCCCAGTCGTTGAGTGTCAGGTCGATGCCACAACGGCCCGCGATGGCGAGGAGGTGGATTACCGCGTTGGTGCTGCCACCGATTGCGGCGTTGGCGCGGATGGCGTTCTGGAACGCCTCGCGGGTCAGGATGTCTGAAGGCTTAAGGTCATCCTTCACCATCTGCACGATGCGGCGGCCGGTCAGGTGGGCCATGACGCGGCGGCGGCTGTCGACGGCGGGGATCGCGGCGTTGCCGGAGAGGGTCATGCCCAGCGCTTCGACCATCGAGGCCATCGTGGAGGCGGTTCCCATCGTGTTGCAGGACCCGGGCGAGCGGGACATCGAGGCTTCGGCCTCGACGAATTCTTCGGCGGTCATTTCACCGGCCTTGACGGCCTCGGAGAACTTCCAGAGGTGCGTGCCGGAGCCGACGCGTTCACCCCGGAAGTAGCCGTTCAGCATCGGGCCGCCCGAGACCATGATGGTGGGCAGGTCGCAGGATGCTGAGCCCATAAGGAGCGAGGGCGTGGTCTTGTCGCAGCCGACAAGGCAGACGACGCCGTCCATCTGCTGACCGCGGATGGTTTCTTCCACGGCCATTGCCGCGAGGTTGCGGAACATCATCGCGGTGGGGCGGAAGCCGGATTCACTGACGGAGAAGACGGGGACGATGACGGGGAAACCGCCCGCCTCATAGACGCCGTGTTTCACCCGCTCGGCGAGGTCATTGAGGTGGGCGTTGCAGGGGTTGAGCTCGGAAAAGGTGTTCAGGATCCCGATCACCGGGCGGCCGTCGAAGAGGTCGGCGGGCAGGCCCTGGTTCTTCATCCAGGAGCGGTGGTAGATCGCGTCCTTCGAGGTTCCGGCGAACCATTCCTGGCTGCGAAGCTTGCGGGGCCAGGGGGCGGGTGTGAACTTGGTCATTCTACTGGCCTCTTACAGCGGGTGAACTTTGGTCGCGCCCTGGGTCTTCTGCGCGAAGGACAGGGTGTTGCGGAGGGGTTGGCCGAAGTCTGGGACCTCGATCTCGAACGTGTCGCCGGTTTGGGTCTTGATGCCGTCGGCGAAGGACAGGGTCGCGGTGCCGAAGTAGTGGACGTGGAGGTCGCCGGGCTGGCGGAAGATCTGGTACTTGAAGTGGTGGTGTTCCAGGTTGGCCAGCGTGTGGGACATGTTGGCTTCGCCGCTGAGGAACGGTTTCTCCCACAGGGTTTTGCCGTCGCGGAGGATGCGGCTGTGGCCGCGCACGTCCGCCGGAAGGTCACCGACGAGAATCTCCGGCCCGTAGGAGGCGACGCGGAGTTTGGAGTGCGCGAGCCAGAGGTAGTTGACGCGTTCGGTGATGTGGTCGGAAAACTCATTGCCCAGGGCCCAGCCGATCCGGTGCGGGGTGCCGGTGGGGCCGATCAGGTAGATACCGGCAATTTCGGGTTCTTCGCCGCCGTCTTCGGCAAAGCCGGGGGCTTCAAGGGCAGCGCCGGGCGCGACGGCGGCGTAACCGTTGCCCTTGTAGAACCATTCCGGTTGCGCGCCGACTTCGCCAGCAGCGGGGCGACCGGTTTCCAGGCCCATGCGGAACATCTTCATGCTGTCGGTCAGGGTTTCCGCGCCCTCAAGCTTGGCATGCATCGCGTCCCGGGCCGAGGCAGAGCCAAGGTGGGTCAGGCCGGTGCCCGTAAGGTGCAGGTGCGCGGGGTCGGGGTGGCTGACGGGCAGGTCGAAGGTGGCGCGGGTAAGGTCGACGGTCTCGCCAAGGCCGCGACGGGCGATCTCGGCCTTGAGCCCCTCGCCCGCGATGGCCGCCGAGGCCAGTTCGTAGACCGACGCCGTGTTGCGGACGCTGCGGGCTTCGGTGCCTTCGCGGACGACGGGGCCGACCCCCTTGACGGTGGAGAGGTGCATGATCTGCCTTACTTGTTCTTGTTGTAGACGTCGAAGATGACGGCGGCGAGAAGGACGAGGCCCTTGATCATCTGCTGATAGTCGATGCCGATGCCGAGGATCGACATGCCCATGTTCATCACGCCCATGATCAAGGCACCGATGACGACGCCGATGATCTTGCCTGAGCCACCCGCCATCGAGGCCCCGCCGATGAAGACGGCGGCGATGGCGTCAAGCTCGAACCCGGTGCCGGCCTTGGGGGTGGCGGAGTTGAGGCGGGCGGTGACCATCATGCCCGCAAGGGCGGCCAGGACGCCCATGTTGACGAAGCAGAAGAACACCAGCCGGTCGGTGCGGATACCTGAGAGTTGGGCGGCCTTGTAGTTGCCGCCGACGGCATAGGTGCGGCGGCCCTGGACGGTGTTTTCGGTGAAGAAGGCATAAAGGACGGTGAGGATCGTGAGGACGATCAGCACGTTCGGCAGGCCGCGGAACGATGACAACTGGTAGCCGACAAACGCGGTCGCGGCGGCGATGATCGCGGTGCGGCCCCAGAAAAGGCCGGGGGGTTCCGGAGTGATCCCGAACTCGGCATCCCGGGCGCGGGCGCGGACGCCAATCCAGGTGATGACGGCAATGGCGAGGGCGGTGATGATCAAGGTCAGGCCGTGCGGTTTCATCAGGCCCGTCGGATCGGGGATGAAGCCCGAAGACATGGCCTGGAAAGCCTTGGGGAATGGGCCGATGTTCTGGCCGCCGAGCATCAGCATCGTGGCGCCGCGGAAGACCATCATCCCGGCGAGCGTCACGATGAACGACGGGATGCGCCAGAAAGCGACCCAGTAGCCTTGCGCGGCGCCGATCAATCCGCCGACGATCAGGGTCAGGGGGATGACCAGCGCGACGGGCAGGTCAAGGTCCACGGTCAGCCAGGCGGCCACAGCCCCGGTGAAGGCTGCGACGGAGCCGACGGAGAGGTCGATGTGACCGGCCACGATGATGAGGAGCATTCCGAGGGCCAGAATGATGACGTGGCCGTTCTGCAGGAAGATGTTGGTGATGTTCGGGGCCTGCAGGAACATCGGCTTGCCCTGCATCCCGACCAGTACCGAAAACAGCGCCACGATGGCGACCAGCGCCAGCAGCATGCCATTTTCGCGGAGGTGTCCGCCGAGGGAACTTTGCTTGTCAGCCATTTACGCCACCTTCCCTGTGGTCTTGCTGTTATCCTTGACGATCAGCGCCATGATCTTTTCCTGGCTCGCCTCCTCACGGGTAAGCTCACCAACGATCCGGCCTTCGTTCATGACGTAGATGCGGTCGCACATGCCCAGAAGCTCGGGCATCTCGCTGCTGATCATCAGGACGCCCCTGCCCTGTTCGGCGAGGTCCTTCATGATCGTGTAGATCTCGAACTTCGCGCCGACGTCGATGCCGCGGGTGGGTTCGTCCAGGATCAGAAGCTGCGGCTCGGTGAAAAGCCATTTCGACAGGACGACCTTCTGCTGGTTGCCACCGGACAGGTTCACCACCTTCTGGTGCACGCCCGGCGTGCGGATGGCGAGTTGCTTTCTGTAGCCTTCGGCCACTTGCGCCTCGCGCCGCTTGTCGAGGACCGAGTTCTTGGCGATGCCGAAGAGGTTGGCGAGGCTGATGTTCTTCAGGATCGGCTCTTCCAGGATCAGGCCCAGCGCCTTGCGATCCTCGGTTACATAGGAGATTCCGGCGTCGATGGCTTTCGTCACGGTGGAAACGTCCACGGGTTTGCCGTGCATCTTCACCGTGCCGACTTGGCCCTTCCCGTAGCTGCGGCCAAAGATTGACATGGCAAGCTCGGTGCGGCCAGTGCCCATCAGGCCTGCGATG
>JANOCQ010000335.1:0-26247 GCA_031412255.1 Paracoccaceae bacterium
GAACCTTCACCCCGCAACGGGGCCTGACGCTGCGCAATCCGCAAAGCTCCGCGCCAGCCCCCGTTGCCCAACCCGCCCAAATGGACAAAACTCAAACCCGGAGTCTCGCTCACGCTGGATAAAAGTTGGGGGCAACGTCAGACCCGACAAAACTTCGAGCAGGCCCGCACTTCCCTCGGCGCTCGACAGCAGACGGTCGATCAGGTGAGCCTCCGCCTGACCCGACATTTCGGGGTTTCAGCCACTCGGCCGCAAACTTATCTGCCAACTGAGCGTAATCGGTGGCGTGCAAAAATTCATATAGACCATCCACGTACTGGAGCCGGAATTCCAGTTGCGGTTCGAAAAACAGTCTCTGGGCCTCCTCCCACTTGTCGCGCTTGATCAAGACATCGGCGAGTGCAGACTCCAATCCTGACAGTCCAGCATGTTCGGCAATTCTGCTATGCCGAGTTTCAAAGTTTCCTGCCATCAAGCGCTCGTCCGGCAAATCGTCGACGCCACGGCCGGTCCGCAGACGTTCGGCCAGAGCCACGACGATTATGTATCCAGCTTCCCAGTGCCGATTCTCAGCGTAGCTTGTCGCGATGTCGGTCGCGGTCGGTTGCGGTGGCTCTCTCGTCAGAAAGGCCTCGAAGCCGTGGAGCGCCGCATCTCCGATTTCCGCCCCGAGCCACTCCTCAATCCTTGCTGGGCCGTCGGAAAACTCATCTCCCATGTCACGGAACAGTTTCAAGTAGGCTTTGGCGGGGCCCAGAACCGACCCGTAGATGCCGTCACGCAAGGCATTGATATGGGTCTTGAAGTCTGCTCGGTGACGCATCCAAGTGGCCACTCGCTCTGCGGCGCGTTTCTCTTGTTCCTTCTCTTGCTCGACCTCCCATTCAGGTTTGGGCGGGTTTTCAAGTCCTACGAGCCACGCCTTGTCTTCATCGGAAACGGCAAGTCGCGACGCGGACGCGCGTGCATCTCCACCGGATTCAGCATCATGGCGAGCGATCGTCACAATCTCGCGCCATCTCGTGTCGCCGAGTTCAAGCCCGTCGAGGAGCGCGCAGACATCTGCTTCATTCAGAGCAAGCCCCACCGACATGTCCGCAAGCCGCCATGCGCGGTACCAGATCGTCTAGTCGAGATCGTCAGCCAGGAGTACCAGTCGCTGTACGCCTCGCCGCAGGTCGTCGTTTGCGGCCAATGCTTTAGCCACGGACCTGCGGCTTTCGCGACCGTAGCGGCGGTGATCGTCGAAGGGCCGCAACCACGACCAAAAACGTGCCACACTTGGCGAGTTTCCTGCTAGCCGTCGCGACAACAACGAGCAGGTGAGTTCAAAGAGGACGTCGCGGGCGGCGTGCCCCTGCGGTCCGCTTGGGGCCATCGACGCAATTCCGTCCAGCAGCGCATCAAGTCGCTCTGCGGGAAAATTGCGCTCAAACTTGTAGAACGCTCCCACCGTGTGCTCGCTTCTGTGCAGTTGTGCGGCGATCAGATCGAGCACGAGGCGATCGCTAAAGTGGTCGAAACCAATCCTTCCCATCAGTTCGATAGCGAGGCGAGCACTGTCCGCGGTTCCTTGGTCGGAAAGAGTCTGGAGCCAAGCGGGCCAATCGTCGCCCGCCGTCAGTTCCATTAACCGTAGTGCCGCCTCATAACGGATCGCGAATACCTCGGCCGCGTCAAACATGAGCGATCGCAAATCTGCGACAAACTCCGGCGCATGTTCGGCGCCCTTAAGCGCCTGAAGGACGAGCATACGTAACCCGAACTCAAAATGAGTGCCGACAAGGGCCGCATGAAGTGCTGGAAAAAGCCTGGGCTGAACGAGACCGGATGCTCGATAGCCTGCCCAATCGCGAAAGTTTGGTTTCTCCTGAGATAGTGTGAGGAGAGCCGCAAGCAGGGCTTCACCCTGAGAAGGCGATAACTTGTCGGCGTCGCCGTACTCGATCACGGCCATTGGGTCAGCGGCGATCACCTGCTCAGCCAAATCCGGCGAATGCCACGCCAGCCAAGCATGGATGCCGCGGATACTTGCTGGCACCACCGCCTGGCTGTTGAAAAGGCTGAGCAGTCTTCTGCGTTTCCGTGACGTGTCAGCGATGCGCGCAAGCCAGCGGGCGCCCAGAAACTCCCCGATCGCCCGATGGGTGTAGGTGAATCGCTCAGGCGCCCGGGCCGCAAAATGACGGGAATCGAGGACCTCCGGCAGCCGATCTGCCTTGGGAAGCGCCGAAACTTCAGAAATCGCGGCGTCTCCCGGATCGGCCTGGGCTCGACGGGACAACGCGTCCTTGCCAGTGAGGATCAACGATGTGAATCCCGCTCGAGAAGCGTCAAGGACATCCCGCTCTGGAAGTGCCACCAATGGGGAGACCACTTTCGACTCGCGGTGCTCGGCGCACAGCAACTTCGTCGCCTCTTCGAAAAGCTCCCCCTTTGACAGGGGCAGCTTTCCGGCTTTCGCGACTCTTTCAATCATTTCAATCGTCTGAGGGTTGCCCCACAGTCCGCTTAGTCCCCGCTCCTCAAGGTGGTTGATTGTTTCGGCAGCTCCGTCCCCGCGACTTGACCTTGCGAGGAATTCTATGGCGTCATCGCGTTCCAGCGGGTCGAGATGCAACTCGAGGACCGTGTCGCAATAGAATTCCGAGATTCCTTCGAGCGCCGTTGCGCTCCGCCAGTCTGCAACCCGGCAGGACATGATAAAGCGCGGGCAGCTTAGGGCGGATAACTTCGCAAGGACACGATCGACGGCATCACCCTCACCTCGTGCCGAGACCTCGTCGAGCGCGTCAATCACAAGGGTCTCAGCGTTGCCAAGCAGGGATGCCGGATCGGGGACAATGAGCAGCTTTCGGGCGGTGCAGACCGAATAGCCCTCCCTGCCCTCCAACTTTTCCAGAAGGGTCGATTTTCCCATATCCGCTTCGCCGAGCACGACAAGTGAGCGTGAGTCAGCTGTCAGGAAATCCTGAACAACCGTGACCCGTTCAAGCCCTTCGAAAAACCAAAGTCGACGTTTCAGCGTGGTGCCAGTCATCCTCCTTGATTGCCCCATCATGGAGAAGCAAGACAAGCCTCTCGATGCTAAACCGCCCAACCTATCCTCGTTAAAGATGGCCGGGAGCAGGTCGGCAGTTCACTGCGTCACTGTTTTGTCCGGGATGCCCGCGTCACTGTTTTCAAAGCGGTCGTTCAGACAAAGTAGTTGAACCACCGCTCTCCGCCCTTCTCTGCCGCTACAGGCGCTGGTCGCAGGTTTTCGCCAGTCCTTCTGGACAGTCGTGTCTTGACGAATAGGCCGGTCCCGAATACCTACCGGAAACAGCGCGGGCGTTGTGTAATGGTAAGACCTCTGCCTTCCAAGCAGAAGACGCGGGTTCGATTCCCGCCGCCCGCTCCAAGAATCATTCTCCGACAGTTGGCCGACAAAGCGCTCACTAGGTGAAGCGCAAAGCTATGAGATTATTTGGCTATTCTATGAGTACGCGCTAGCCTTCCAAGCTAAAGACGCGGGGTCGCCACACGCCGCCCGCTCTATCTTCTCGTCCTGATGCGCCTCCCGAGCCGTTACCCGAACACCACGTCTATGGTGGGCGACGGACCGTTACGCCTTATGTGTATTCAGCTGTACCGAGACGGCGGCGAAGCCGACAAGCTTCGCGACTCTACCTTGGTGGGCCCGACGGTCTGAAGAAAGGGCTCGGATAATCCACCTCCTTACCCCGTCTCGACTTCCGGAGGCCGGACGCCGTGCAAGGCGTAGGATGAGTGAGTTACCCACCTTTGCCTGCGTCCGGCGGCACAAGATGCACCACGCCTGTCGTGCAATGCAGATACCGTCCGGGAAAGAGTGCGGCGTATTTCCGCACGAAACGATCTCGCGCGGTCTCGAAGCTGTCATCCTTGGTTCCACCGCCATGGTGGCGCAGGTGGAAGTCGATGACATGGGCGCTTCCACCAAGAAGCTCTGCCTGCAGGCACAGGTCGGGGCCATAGAAATGAAATCCACCGAGATCGTAGGACCCGATCACCGGCCGGGACCGGCGCATCAGGATGAAGCATTCGTCCAGTGTCTCAACTCGGCCCGGAACTGCACCCATCCTGCGGTCGTCGCCGAAGGGGTCGGAGATATGCATCCTGAGGAAGGGCCGATGGTGCTTCCGGGGCTGATAGCGCCCTCCCGCGACACCGGCGAGCAGCCAGTCGGGCTGGAGCCGACCAAGTGTCTCCAACGCCGACAGCAGATCAGAGAACCCGGCGTCCAGCAGTTCGATGTCGTCGTGGCAGAAGATGACAAACCGGCCGCTCGCTTCCGCCAGCAGTGTTTTCTGCCAGTCGTAGCCATCGAAACAGTTCACCTCGCGGTTGTCCGCTGCAATGAATTCGCTGTTGCTGCCGTCGAACCCGGCCTTCGCGAACGAGGCGAGCATACGGTCGTATTTCTGCTGGCTGCGAAGAAGCGTGCAAATCGTGAAGTCCGGTCCACCGGGCTTGTCCAAGGTGACATAGCGGGGGGTCAGAATCATGGCGCCCAAGGTTCAGCCGGCGAAGTCAGAGATTCTCGGCCTGTGGAAAGCCGAGGGCATGGTAGCCGCCGTCGACGTGGATTATCTCCCCCGTTGTGCAACCGCCATAGTCCGAACAGAGCCAGACCGCGGTACCGCCAATTGCCTCCAGCGTTGCATTGGCGCGGAGGGGAGCGTTGTCCTCTGTATGCCGGAACGTTGCCCGAGCGCCGCCGATGGCAGACCCGGCAAGGGTCTTCATCGGGCCGGGGCTGATCGCGTTGACTCGGATCTTCTGCGGCCCAAGGTCGTTGGCCAGGTAGCGCGTGGCGGATTCCAGGGCTGCCTTCGCCACGCCCATCACATTGTAATTAGGCGAAACGCGGTTCGACCCTTGGAAGGTTAGGGTGATCAGCGAGCCGCCGTTGGACATCAGGGGTTCCGCGCGGCGGGCGACGTCAATGAACGAAAAGCACGAGATGTTCAGTGAGTTCAGAAAGTTTCCTTTGGTCGTATTGATGAAGCGGCCGGTCAGTTCGTTCTTGTCGGAAAAGGCGATTGCATGGATGACAAAGTCCAGTGATCGCCAGCGGCGGCCAACCTCCCGAAAACAGGCGTCGAGGCTTTCCTCATTTGTCACGTCGACGTCGATCATGAAATCTGATCCAACGCTTGCCGCCAGCGGTTGGACACGCTTGCCGAATGCGTCTCCCTGGTAGCTGAAGGCCAGTTCCGCGCCCTCCGACGCCAGTGCCGAGGCGATGCCCCAGGCGATGGAGCGTTCATTCGCTACGCCCATGACAAGCCCGCGCTTGCCCCGCATCAGTTCGGCCATGATGGCTCCTACGAAAGGTATTTCGACATGACGAGGGTTGCGTTGGTGCCGCCGAAGCCGAAGGAATTCGACAGAACGGAATCGAGTTGCACGTTGTCTCGCATCGCGGTCACGATCTCGGAAGGATCAAGGCCAGGGTCCAGCGTTTCCACGTTGGCAGAGGCGGCAATGAAGTTGCCGTTCAGCATGATCAGCGAATAGATCGCCTCCCATACGCCTGCGCCGCCAAGGCAGTGGCCGGTCAGGGACTTGGTCGAGGCAATGGGAGGCGTGTTGCCCTGGCCAAAAACGCGGCGGATCGCTTCAACCTCGGTCACATCGCCGACGACGGTGCTGGTGCCGTGGCTGTTGATGTAGTCGATCTTGCGGTCCTTCGGCAGCGTGGCAAGCGCCACCCGCATTGCTCGCTCGCCACCTTCGCCACTCGGGGCCACCATGTCGTGCCCGTCAGAGGTGGCGCCGTAGCCGGTCACTTCGGCATAGATCTTCGCGCCACGCGCAAGGGCGTGTTCCAGCTCCTCCAGCACCACGATCCCGCCGCCGCCCGCGATGACAAACCCGTCGCGGTTGGCGTCATAGGTGCGCGAGGCACGCTCGGGCGTATCGTTGTATTTCGACGACATCGCGCCCATCGCGTCGAACAGGCACGACAGCGTCCAATCCAGCTCCTCGCCTCCGCCGGCGAACACGATGTCCTGCTTGCCCATCTGAATCAGCTCGGTCCCGTTTCCGATGCAATGTGCCGAGGTGGAGCAGGCCGAGGTAATCGAATAGTTCACGCCCTTGATCTTGAACGGCGTCGCAAGGCAGGCCGAGACGGTCGAGGACATGCCCTTGGTCACACCGAAGGGCCCGATCCGCTTTGGCGAGCCGGTTTCGCGGACGATGTTGTGGGCCTTGAAGAACGATTTCGTGGACGGCCCGCCCGAGCCGACGATGATCCCGGTGCGGTCGTTGGAGACGGCCTCGGGCGACAGTCCGCTGTCCTTCACCGCCTGATCCATGGCGATGAAAGTATAAGCCGCCCCATCCCCCATGAAGCGCAGGTCACGCTTGTCGATGTGGTCTTCCAGCACGATGTTCGGCTGGCCGTGGACCCGGCAGCGGAAGCCGTGTTCGGCGTAGTCCGGGGCAGAGACGATGCCGGATTTCCCCGCGCGCAAGCTGGCCTCGACTTCGGCGGCGGAGTTGCCGATGGATGAGACGATCCCGATCCCGGTGATGACGACGCGGCGCATGGGGCCTCCTTCGCTGACTTGAGCACTGTTTAGGGCAGAGGGGGGGAGGGGGCAAGGAGGTTGGGCAGCGCCGTGCTTGTCTGATGCGGGAGGAGCGACTAATCCTGCCTGCATGGCACCCTCCCAAGCCCCCACCCGTTTCAACCAGACACTGCTGCGGGCGCTGTTCGACCGGGTCTATGTGATAAACCTGCCCGACCGGACCGACCGGCGGCGCGAGATGGCGGCGCAGTTGGCACTGATCGGACTGCAGAACGACCCACTGGTCCAGTTCTTTCCTGCTGTGCGGCCCACGGATGCGGGGGATTTCGGGTCAATGGGCGAAAGGGGTTGCTTCCTCAGCCACCTCGGCGCGCTGAAGGACGCGGTGGCACAGGGCCATCGCAGCATCCTGATCCTTGAGGACGACGTGGACTGGACCCCCGCCGCGCTGGCGCGGAATGCCCGGCTTGACGCGCTGCGCAACACCGACTGGGGCTTCCTGCACGGCGGGCGCGGCCACGACCAGGCGGCGGCGGACGGGGCCATCTCGCTGGTGCGACTGGAGCCGGACCGCGAGCTTCTTCTGGGGCATTTCATCGGCCTGCGTGGCGCGGCGATCGGACAGATGGTGGACTACCTGGAGGCGATGCTGCAGCGGTCCAAGGGCTCACCCGACGGCGGGCCGATGCATGTCGACGGGGCCTATTCCTGGTTTCGCCGCGCGCATCCCGAAGTCGCCGCCTATGTCTGCACGCCGTCCGTCGCGCAGCAGAGGTATAGCCGGTCGGATATTTCGGTCCCGACAGGCTGGCGGGCCACGAAAGCCGCCGATTGGGCGCGACGGGTGCTGCGCCCGGTCCGGGCCATGCTGCGCGGGCGCTGATCAGGCGAAAGCCTTGAGGGTTGTGCGCCCATCGGGAGACTTGACCGGAATCGACCTTGCAGGAAATCTGTGCGGACCGGAGCCTGTGTCCGGAGCTGTTTGCAAGGAGTACACGCAATGCTGCTGAACCGCCTGCTTCCGACTGTCCTTGTCTCGTTCGCCGCGTTCCACGGCGCTCTGGCCCAGGACGGAACGGCCATGACCAACGACGAACTTACTGCCCTGACGGCGAATGGTGTGACGCTGGTGCTGGGCGGCGATGGCATGGGTTACAAGGGCGAACTCGTCGTGGCCGCGGACGGCACGGCCAAAGGTGGTGCAAAGCTGGACAACGGCAACGAGCTGTCCATCGCCGGAACCTGGGCGATCAAGGACGGCCAGTTCTGCCGCACCTGGGTTGACCTCGACGGTGGAAAGGAGGTCTGCGAAACCTGGATCAAGACCTCTGACAACTCGGTCGAGGTCTATAACGGTGACCAGATGCTTGGCGTCAACTCCTGGTAAGGGTCACGCCTCGCTCAGCGCGACCTTCATGTCCTTCACGAGATAGATCGTCTCGCCATCCGCTTCCACGCGCCCGTCGGCGACGCCCATCGTCAGGCGGCGGGTCTGCAACGCCTTGGTGAAGTCCACGAAATACGTCAGCTTCTTGCGGTCGGGGCGGACCATGCCGGTCAGCTTGACCTCCCCCACGCCAAGCGCATAGCCGCGCCCCTGCCAGCCGCGCCAGCCGAGGTTGAAGCCGGTCAGTTGCCACAGACCGTCAAGGCCAAGGCAACCTGGCATGATCGGGTTTCCGGGGAAGTGGCAGTCGAAGAACCACAGGTCGGGGGAGATGTCGAACTCGGCGACGACGTGGCCCTTGCCGTTTTCGCCCCGGTCCTCCGAGATGTCGGTGATCCGGTCCATCATCAGCATCGGCGGGGCGGGAAGCTGGGCATTGCCGGGACCGAAAAGCTCACCCCGCGAACAGGCCAGCAGTGCTTCCTTGTCGAAGCTGGTCGGATAGGACGCCATCCCTTGTGTCTCCCCATGATCCCCTTCACCCTCCCTAGCATTTGGCGGTAAAGGGTGGCAAGTCTGGGGTGGCAAGTCGGGCAGGGGCACAAGTGTTCCGGGACATGACGGCATTTCAAAGATTCATCACGGCCAGCGGGATGACCAACCTTGCGGACGGGATCGCAGTGGTGGCCTGGGGCTGGATCGCCTCGCTTCTGACGCGCGATGCGCTGCTGGTGGCGCTGGTGCCGGTGGCGCTGCGCCTGCCCTGGGCGCTTTTGGCGCTGCCGGCCGGGCTGGTCACCGACCGGGTGGACCGGCGGCGGCTGATCCTGGGAATGGATGCCCTGCGGGCGCTGGCCTTCCTGTGCGCCGCTCTGGCGCTTGGCCTTGCCTTGCCGCTGGCCCCGGCGCCGGAGGAGGGGGTGTCGTCGCCCTGGCTCTACACAAGCCTGCTGGTCGCCGCCCTGGTCGTCGGCGGGGCCGAGGTCTTCCGCGACAATGCCGCGCAGACCATGCTGCCCGCGCTGGTGCCCCAGGAAAAGCTGGAGCGGGCGAACGGCCAGCTCTGGAGCGCGGAACTTCTGACCAACGCGCTGATCGGCCCGGCGCTGGGGGCGTTTCTAATTGGGCTCTGGTTGCCGCTTGCCTTCGGGCTGAACGCGGTGGCTTACGGGCTGTCGATGCTGCTGGTGGCAGGGCTGGCGGGGCAGTTCAAGGCCGTGCGCATTGACGACCGGCGCGGCTGGAAAAGCGAGATCGGGGAAGGATTCGCATTCCTGCGCGACGTGCCGCTCTTGAAGACACTGGCTTGGACCACCGGTTTCTGGAACCTCTTCCACCAGATGATCGTGATTGGCGTCGTCCTGCACGAGCAGGAAAACCTGGGCCTGTCGGCGCAGGCTTATGGCCTGACGCTGGCTGGCGGCGCCCTTGGCGGGATTGCGGGCAGTCTGATGGGACAGAGGATCGGCCGCGCCTTGGGTCCTGCGCGAACGATGCAGTGGATGCTGGCGGCGTCCGGTCCCTGCTTCATCGGCATGGCGTTGGCCCCCGGCCCGTGGACATTGGGCCTCTGCTTTGCCGCGATGGAGTTTTCCGGCTTTGTCTGGAACGTCGTATCGGTCAGTACCCGCCAGCGGATGATCCCGGACGCGCTTCTGGGTCGGGTAAACAGCCTCTACCGGCTTCTGGCATGGGGAATGATGCCCCTGGGGCTGGTTCTGTCGGGGGTAATCGTATCACTTGGCGAGCACTTCGTTGCGCGCGGGACAGCTCTGGTGTTGCCGTTCTGGACAGCCGGAGCGGGTTCGGTGATGGTTGCGGGGCTGGTCTGGCGGGCAATTCAGCGTGGATTTGCGGGTATTCCCGCAGATCCGGTCGATTCCGCATTGAAATAGTCGGGTTTGCAGCCCTATATCGGGGGGAACAAGGGGCGGACGAGTGACAAGTACGGATCGCAGTGCAGACTGGCTGAAGACGGGGGGCCTGCGCCCCACGCGTCAGCGCCTTGCACTGGCCGAGCTTCTGGTCGGCGACGGGATGAATCGTCATGTGACCGCCGAAAGCCTCTATGCACTATCCGCCGATGCGGGCGACAAGGTCAGCCTGGCCACCGTCTACAACACGCTGCGCGCCTTTTGTGATGCAGGCCTGATGAACGAAGTCGTTGTGGACGGATCGAAATCCTATTTCGACACGCGCACCGATGACCATCCGCATTTCTACTGGGAAGACAGCCATTCCCTGACCGACGCCCCGGCCGAAGAGCTGGAGATCGCGCAACTGCCGCAGGTTCCTGCGGGCATGGCGGTCAGCCGCGTCGATGTGGTCATTCGCCTGCGCAAGGCGTGAAAAAGGGCGGGGTTGCCCCCGCCCGCTGGTGCTGAAAATTCAGATCCTCACTTCGGGACCATCACCGCGTCGATGACGTGGATTACCCCGTTCGACTGGTCGACGTCGCCGATGGTGATGCGGCCGATGTTTTTCGATTCCGAATAGACCATCGCGGTGTCGCCCTTGAAGCGGACCGACAGGGCGTCGCCCGACAGGGTCTTGAGGTTGGCGTAACCGTCCGCCCCAACCTGGGCCCGCAGGTCGGCCAGCTTCAGGTCTCCGGCGACGACATGGGCGGTCAGGACCTTTGCAAGCATGTCCTTGTTCTCGGGTTTAAGCAGGGTATCCACCGTCCCCGCAGGCAGCGCGGCAAAGGCGTCGTTCACCGGAGCGAAGACGGTGAACGGGCCATCACCCATAAGTGCATCGACCAGGCCGGCGGCCTTGACCGCGGCGACCAGCGTGGTGTGGTCCTTCGAATTCACGGCATTCTCGACGATGTTTTTGGTTTCAAACATCGGGGCACCACCAACATCCGGGTTCGCTCCGAATGCAGAGGTGGCAAGCGCCGACAGTGCAACGGCACCAAGGATCGATTTCAAGGACATGTTAGCTCCATTCGAGGGTCCAGCCGGCCCATCCGGCTGCCATGTCCAAGGAACGGAGGTTTCAGACGGGAAGTTTCGCGCAAATCATCACGGACGCGTGATCAGAACCATTGACCCGGCTCGATCAGGCCAAGCTCCATCAGCTGTTGACTGTGCCAGGCGAACTTCACCGAATTCGGCCAGCGGAAGGACTGGATCGCATGGCGCGAGCCGGGGTTGGTCCGTAAGGCCTTGGCCGTGCGAAAGGAACACACAGCAGCCGTCAGGTTGTGATGCCATTGGCAGGCATAGGTGTTCATCTCTGGTTCCGACAAGGTAAAGTCGGGCAACAACGTCAGCCCCGGTTTGGCCCTGAACAACGAAATTCGGTCGATCTTGCGTTTGCCAAAGGGAATATGCTCCTCGAACCGCCAGCGCAGCCCGCCGAAGAAATCCAGTTGGCGTTCCTTCGGTTGCCACTCATTGGCCGGATCCTTTCGGGCCAGTGCGTAATAGCCGCTGCGGTCCAGCCAGGCATCGGCAAGCGACACCGCCCCTGGGGCCCCGGCCAGATCACCGGCATAAAGGTCGATGACATTCGTCAGCATCGCCTCTCGCCGTTCCTCCGCGTGGAAAGCCAGCATCTCACCGACGGTGCGGGTCTCGCAGAAGGGAAAGAATAGATATTCGGCGTTGTGACAGTAATGCAGCCAGGTTCCGGGGAGCGCAGCAATGCTCTGGTTCACCGCCCCGACAAGCGCGCCCTCGGCAAAGACGTCGTGGCGGATGACATGGACCCGGCCCTCAAGATCGCCGGAGATGGTCACCCCGTCAGGCGCCAACAGGACCACGTGCCGGAAACCAGATTTCAGCTGGTGCGCAAGGGTGGACTCCAGCTCGATCTCATCCTCGGCCATGACCAGCGACAGCGGTCCCCCGCCGGCATTGCCCTGCTGACGATCAAGGAAACTGGCTAGGCTGGAATGGCGCATGGAATATCCGGTCGGGTTCCCGCAGCAGAATCAACGATCCCCGTCCGCGATGCAAGGGAGCTTGGGCGTTGAGGCGAGGGCCAAGGTAAGGTAGAAGCCGCCCATCCCGGAGACCTTGCATGACCGATGTGAAGAAGCTGTTCGTCAAAACTTACGGCTGCCAGATGAATGTCTATGACAGCGAGCGCATGGCCGAGGCGCTCGGCGAAAAGGGGTATGTCAAGACGGACGTGGTGGAAGAAGCCGACATGGTCCTTCTGAACACCTGCCACATCCGCGAAAAGGCGTCCGAAAAACTGTACTCCGACCTGGGCCGCTTGCGCGCGCTCAAGGCGGCCAGACCGGGCATGAAGGTCGGCGTCGCGGGATGCGTGGCCCAAGCCGAGGGCGAAGAGATTCTGCGCCGTTCACCTGTCGTTGACCTGGTGGTGGGTCCTCAGGCCTATCACCGCCTCCCGCAGATGGTCGAGGCGGGCGGGCGGCAGATCGACACGGATTTCCCGGTCGAGGACAAGTTCAGCCAGCTTCCCGAACGCAAGTCCTCGCGCGGTCCAGCAGCATTCTTGACCGTTCAAGAGGGCTGCGACAAGTTCTGCGCCTTCTGCGTCGTCCCCTATACGCGCGGTGCCGAGGTCAGCCGTCCCGTGGCGCGCCTCATTGATGAGGCGCTGGGGCTGGTGGCGCAGGGGGTCCGCGATATCACGCTCCTGGGCCAGAACGTAAACCCCTATCACGGCGAGGGGCCGGGGGGCGCCTGGGGCCTTGCGCAGCTGCTGCGCGAACTTGCGAAAATCGAGGGGCTGGCACGGCTGCGCTACACCACCAGCCACCCAAACGACATGGAAGACGATCTGATCGCCGCGCATGGCGACCTTCCGCAGCTTATGCCATACCTGCACCTGCCGGTGCAGTCAGGGTCGGACCAGATCCTGAAGGCGATGAACCGCAAGCACACGGCGGACGAGTATCTGCGTCTGGTAGACCGCATCCGTGCCGCGCGACCTGATATACTCTTGTCCTCGGACTTCATCGTCGGCTTTCCGGGAGAGACCGATTCCGATCATCAGGCAACGCTGGACCTGATCCGAGCCGTGGGTTTTGGTGCAGCCTTCAGCTTCAAATACTCCGCCCGCCCTGGCACTCCTGCGGCTGAGAAAACGCCGGTTCCCGCCGCACTTGCCGACGCCCGCCTTCAGGAATTGCAGGCGTTGATCACCACCCAGCAGCGTGCGGTCCAGGACGCGATGGTGGGTCGCGAGGTGCAGGTTCTGTACGAAAAGCCGGGTCGGCGCGAAGGTCAGATGGTCGGCAAGTCGGATCACTTGCACGCGGTGCATGTCCAGCACCCCGAAGGGCAAGTCGGCCAGCTGGTCCGGGTTCGGATTACCGGCTCTGTCACCAACTCTCTGGCGGCTGAACCGCTGTCCGATCCGCTCTGAGTGTTGCACAATGGCCGGTCTGGGGAAAATGTGCTCTGTCGGCAGGAGATAACGGGGCCCCCACAGAGGATTTCCTTCTCACGGACCTAATTGTTCTGCTTTATTGCGCGCAACAGAACCGATGACTCGGCTGGAGTGTGTAAAGGAGTGGCAGCTTTGCTTGATTTGGGGGGCGTGCTTCGTAGTCGGCTGGCGACAGTCGTAATGGGGGCCTGCATTGTGGCCGGGTCAACGGCTTTCGCCCAGGACCCCGCGGTCAGTGGCAAGATCGAATGGGGGCTCTGGGTCGACGCCGATGGCTGCCAGCACTGGTGGGCTGATGGCGGAACCGAAGGTTACATGGTGCCACGGCGCGATGCAAAAACCGGCAAGCCGGTTTGCATGAAGCAGACAAGCTGCCTGACTGAAAGCACGGACGCCTATTTCGCCACGACAAGCGCCACCTTGACAGGCGCAGGCCGCGCCAAGCTCGAGGACTACTTCCGCCAGACCGAAGCTTATTCCTACAGCATCGCCGGTCACACCGACAGCCGCGGCTCGGACGCATACAACCTGGGCCTATCCGACGCGCGGGCCAAGGCTGTGGCCGCTGTAGCCCGGTCAGTCGGTGCGGTGGTGGAAGATGTGGCCGGCTACGGCGAAGACCAGCCCGCTGCATCCAATGCGACGGCTGACGGCATGGCGAAGAACCGCCGTGTCGAAGTGCTCTGCAAGAAAGGCTGATCGTGATGATGCTTGCAGGGAAACTGGAATGCATGCGCCCCGGGACGCTTGTGCGCGCCGGGTTGCTTCTGTCGCTGGGTCCGGTGCTTGCCGCCTGCGGGATCATCGAAGGGGTTGAGGGTACGCAGCGTTACTCGGGCCCGGATTCGGTCATCGCAACGGCCGAGGACCACGGTCGGGACAGCGTGGATCTCATCGACGGCGAGGCGGCCATCGCCTATGATCCGGATGGCTGCCAGGTCTGGATCATTGACGACGGGATCGAGGGCTACTCGACCCCGCGCTTCGACCCGGCGACCGGACTGCCGGTCTGCGACAACAAGTATCCGCCCGGCACCGTCCTTGGCGTCTACGAAACGCGCGACGCCGGAATCATCGACCGCGTTTCGGGGCCCGCGGGCAACAAGTAGCCGCTGCGGCTCGGACTGGAAGGCCCCGGTTCCCGCCGGGGCTTTCTCTTTGGGCGGTCCGGCGGCACACACGAACTTTTTTCTGAACGAGACGCAACAAATTGTGTCGTCTTCGGGTTTTGCTTGCCAGATGACGTGTCCGGCTGCACACTTTCCCCTGTGGCCCTTGATAGAAGGAGCGCCCTTTGGGCATCAGCGCGCTGACCCCCCCGTCCGCCGAGGATATCGTTGAAACTGTCCTCGAATTTCCCGACAACCGATTGCTGATCGATTTGTGCGGTGAGTTTGACCGAAATCTGGCGCAGATCGAACATCAGATGGGGGTGCATATCCTTCGGCGCGGAAACCGCCTTGCGGTGATCGGCGAAAAAGGCGCGCGCGAGCAGGCGGCAGCAGTCCTGCGGTCCCTGTATGCCCGGCTGGAATCGGGGCGCAACGTGGTTGCCGGTGACATCGACGGCGCGATGCGGATGGGTCGGCCCGTGGGCGGGAAGCCTGTGGACGCGGAAAGCGCCGAACAGATCGAGTTGTTCTCGACCGGGATGGAACTGCGCACTCGCAAGAAGCCGATCGAACCCCGGACCGAAGCGCAAAAAGCCTATGTGGCCAACCTCTTCCAGCACGAACTTGGCTTCGGAATCGGGCCGGCGGGCACCGGCAAGACTTATCTCGCTGTCGCTGTGGGGGTGACGATGTTCATCTCGGGCGCGGTAGAGAAGATCATCCTGTCGCGTCCGGCGGTGGAAGCTGGCGAAAGGCTGGGCTTCCTGCCCGGCGACGCGAAGGAGAAGGTCGATCCCTACATGCAGCCGCTCTATGACGCGCTGAACGATTTTTTGCCCGCAAAGCAGGTCGAAAAGCTGATTCAGGAAAAGCGGATCGAGATTGCGCCCCTGGCCTTCATGCGCGGCCGTACCCTTTCGAACGCCTTTATCGTGCTGGACGAGGCACAGAACGCGACGACCATGCAGATGAAGATGTTCCTCACCCGTCTGGGGGAAGGCAGCCGCATGGTGATCTCCGGAGATCGGACCCAGGTCGACCTGCCGCGCGGCACCGCCTCGGGACTTGCCGATGCAGAGCGGATTCTGAAAGGCGTCCGTGGGGTAAGCTTCAATTACTTCACGTCGAAGGACGTCGTGCGTCATCCGCTGGTCGGCCGTATCATCGAAGCCTACGAGGCGGACGAGGCGACCTGACGTCGGCTTTCACGCGGAGCGCTGACGCGCGAGGCTTTTGTCTCGTCGTCGGCCTTCGCCTCCTCCTCGGTGATGGGGCATTCCGCCCCAAAGCCCCAATGAGTTTAAGCTAAAGTCGAAGGTTCGCGTGCGCTTGCCTAGGATCGCTGTGAACGCTATGGGCGCGACATGACTCTTGTCGAGACAGTGATCGAGGACGCGCGGTGGGAGGCCTTGGGGCTTGCCACGCTGGCGGAAGGGGCTGGGCGCGCCGTGCTCACGGGACTGGAATTGCCGGTCAGGGGCTTCTCGATCAGCCTCATGGGCTGCGACGATGCCCGGATCGCCCTGCTGAATGCCGATTTCCGGGGCAAGCCGACGCCAACCAATGTCCTGAGCTGGCCGTCGGCAGAGCGGGGGGCAGAGTTCGCCGGGGAAGCGCCACAGCCCCCGCGTCCCGGGCCTGCGGATGATCCCGAATCTCTGGGCGACATCGCAATTGCGTTCGAGACCTGCGCCCGCGAGGCAGGGGATCAGGGCACACCGATGGTGGCGCACGTGACGCACCTGATCGTGCACGGTGTCCTGCATCTACTCGGCTACGACCATATCGAAGAGGAAGATGCCGCCGTGATGGAAGGTCTGGAAGTGCGGATACTTGCCAGCCTTGGGGTTTCTGACCCATATTAGCGGCTGCATCCGCAGACCGGATGATTTTTCGGACAAAGGACCAATGGGCAGTAGCACCGACGGGTCTCCCGCAGCGCAAGGTGCGCTGGATGGGACGACCGATGACCCCGCCTCTGATCAAGGCCAGCGCGGCTTTTTCGGACGGCTTCTCTCCGCCTTCAGCCCCGTTTCCGAAACCGCCTCCACCGAGGCCGCGCCGGGCGAACGATCGCAGTCGCAGGGGCTTCATGCCCTGCGCCGGATGCGGGTGGACGATGTGGCAATCCCTAAGGCCGAGATCGTGGCCGTGCCGCTCGACATCGGCAAGGACGAACTGGTCGAGGTGTTTCGTGCGCATGGCTTCAGCCGCGTGCCCGTCTACAAGGGCACGCTCGACCATCCGCAGGGTCTGGTGCTGCTCAAGGATCTGGCTTTGCAGCATGGCTTCGGCGCCTCCGGCCGTTTCAGCCTGAAACGCCTTCTCCGACCGATCTTGTACGCACCGCCCTCGATGCCGACAGGTGTCCTGCTGCAAAAGATGCAAAAGGACCGGGTCCACATGGCGCTGGTGATCGACGAATACGGCGGGGTCGACGGGTTGGTGACCATCGAGGACCTGATCGAGACAGTTATCGGCGAGATCGAGGACGAGCATGACGAGGACGAAGGCGCGCTGTGGAAAGAGGAAGCGCCGGGGGTGATCCTGGCACAGTCGACAGCGCCGTTCGAAGAGATCGACGCCGCGCTTGGCATCCCCCTGCGGATGGCCGAGGAGGCTGAAGAGATTGACACGCTGGGCGGCCTTGTGTTCCTGCGCTCGGGTCGGGTTCCGGCGCGGGGCGAAGTGATCGAACACGAAAGTGGCGTCCAGTTCGAGATCGTCGACGCCGACCCCCGCCGGATCAAAAGGCTGCGGGTCCGGGCGCCCGCTGCCGGCGCTGCGTGACGCGTGGGTGATGCGTGGCTTTCCGGCTGGCGGCGCTGGCTGCCTTCCTTCGGGCTGGGTGCTGTCGCGTCGCTTGGGCAAGCCCCGTTGGGTTTCTGGTGGGCGACGCTTGCGGCACTTGCCGGCCTCGTCTGGCTTCTGGATCGGTCCGTTGACCGCCGCCGGGCTTTCCTGACCGGGCTGTCAGCCGGGACCGGATACTTTGCCTTGGCGCTGAACTGGATCGTGGAGCCTTTCCTGATCGACATCGCGGCGACCGGCTGGATGGCTCCGTTCGCCGTGGTATTTCTGTCGGTGGGCCTTGGCCTCTTCTGGGCCGCCTCGGCCGTGCTGGCGCGGGCTTTCCCTCGGCCGGCCCTGGGCTTTGTTGTGGCCTTCGTGGCACTGGAATGGCTGCGGGGGGTCATCTTCACCGGCTTTCCCTGGGCCATGCTGGGCCATGTCTGGATCGGTTTGCCCCCTGACCAATTGGCTGCTCTGGGCGGGCCGTCACTCCTCAGCCTGGTGACGCTTCTCGCCGCCGCGTCACCGGTCCTTTGGCACCGCCAAGGCGCAGTCGGCTGCGCGCTCCTGCTCACGGCGAGCCTGGTCTTCGGGCAATGGCGGCTGGCACAGCCCTTGCCACCCCCGATGGACCTTACGCTGCGCCTCGTGCAACCCAACGCCGAGCAGGCGGTGAAATGGGAGGCAGAACGGGCGGAGACATTCCTGAACCACCTGTTGACCCTTACCGTCAAAGGCGGCGCTGCCGACCTGACGATCTGGCCCGAGACCGCCGTTCCCTACATGCTGGAATACAGCCCGGAAGTCGCCGGCATGATCGCCGCGGCGTCGGGCGGACGGCCGGTCGTCACCGGCATCCAGCGCGAGGAGGCGGGTCGCTTCTTCAACAGCCTGCGCGTCCTGGAAGGCAAAGGCGAGGAGACGGCGCTTTACGACAAGGCGCATCTGGTGCCGTTCGGCGAGTATATTCCCTTCGGCGACCTGGCTTTTGAGTGGTTCGGCCTGCGGGCCTTCGCCGCTCAGGCGGGCAACACCTATTCCGCCGGTCCAGGCCCACGGGTCCTGGACCTTGGCCCGTTCGGCAAGGTCCTGCCGCTGATCTGTTACGAGGCGATCTTTCCGCGCGACGTGAACGCCATGCCCGGTCGTGCCGACTGGATGCTGCAGATCACCAACGACGCGTGGTTCGGAGTGTGGACCGGACCGTTCCAGCATTTTGCCCAGGCACGACTGCGCGCAGTCGAGCAGGGCCTGCCGTTGATCCGGGTTGCCAATACAGGTGTCACGGCGGTGGTCGATGCGCGGGGACGTGTCCTTGAAGAGCTGCCCTTCGGTGTCATGGACGCACTGGACGCCCGCGTCCCTGGCGCGCTACCGCCAACGCCCTACTCCCGTTGGGGCGATGGACCGATGGCGCTGTTGCTTGCAGGTCTCGCCCTTCTGGCGATGATCGGGCGACGGCCGGTTCCCATTGACGCCCCGCCCCCCGGCGTCTAAGGCGCTTCCTGAACTGCCACAACGGCTTCCTGGCGTGGCGGGGATCATCCAACGGAGCACTTCCCAATGAGCCGCAAAGATTACGTCTTCACGTCCGAGTCCGTCTCGGAGGGCCACCCCGACAAGGTCTGCGACCGCATCTCGGATGCTGTCCTGGATGCTTTCCTGAAGGAAGAACCCAACGCCCGCGTCGCCTGCGAAACCTTCGCCACCACGAACCGGGTGGTCGTTGGTGGCGAGGTCGGCCTCTCCTCCAAGGAGGCGACCAAAGCGATGATGGGGCGGATCGACGGCATCGTCCGCGACTGCGTGCGCGACATCGGCTATGAGCAGAAGAAGTTCCACTGGGAAAAGATCAAGGTCCACAACTACATCCACGAACAGTCCGCGCATATCGCGCAGGGCGTCGACAAGGATGGGGCCGGCGACCAGGGCATCATGTTCGGCTATGCCACGCTGGAGACGCCGGAATACATGCCCGCGCCCATCCAGTACGCCCACGCGATCCTGCGCCGTCTGGCCGAAGTGCGGAAGTCGGGCGCCGAGCCCACGCTTGGCCCGGACGCGAAAAGCCAGCTGACCTTGCGCTACGCCGATGGCAAGCCGGTCGAGGTGACCTCGATCGTTCTTTCGACGCAGCACACATCCAAGCGGCAGACATCGAAGGTGATCCGCAAGATCGTCGAGCCCTATATCCGCGAGGTCCTGCCCGAGGGCTGGATCACCCGGAAGACCGAATGGCACGTCAACCCCACGGGGACCTTCGTCATCGGTGGGCCGGACGGCGACGCGGGCCTGACGGGGCGCAAGATCATCGTCGACACCTACGGTGGTGCTGCCCCGCACGGCGGCGGCGCGTTCTCGGGCAAGGACCCGACCAAGGTCGACCGTTCGGCCGCCTACGCCGCGCGCTATCTGGCGAAGAACGTGGTGGCCGCCGGACTGGCCGAACGCTGCACCTTGCAGGTCAGCTATGCGATCGGCGTGGCAAAGCCGCTGTCGATCTACGTAGACACCCACGGTACCGGGCAGGTCGAGGCTTCCCGCATCGAAAAGGCCGTGGCCGAGGTGATGGACCTGACGCCCAGGGGGATTCGCACGCATCTCGACCTGAACCGCCCGATCTACGCCCGCACCTCGGCCTACGGCCACTTCGGCCGTCCGCCGCAAGCCGATGGCGGCTTCTCTTGGGAGCAGACCGACCTTGTCGAGGCGTTGAAGAAGGCCGTGTGAGCGGGGCAGCCGTCCTTGTGGCATCGAGCCACGCGGACGGCGTCGCCAGTTCCGGCTCCGGTCGCGCTTGACGCTGTGGTCCCGCTCTGTTTGAAGGCCCCGAAGCAATTCGGGGCCATTTCATGACCGACGCGCCAGAGCGCCGCAACTTCTACGGCCGGATCCGGGGCAAGACGCTCCGGGCCAGCCAGAAGGACTATCTGGCCGAGGACCTGGGTCCCCTGACCCTGCGCGGCGTCACCCGCGAGGAGAACCCGTCACGATCCCCGCTGGACCTTGGCTTCGTACAGGGGCCCTTGTGGCTTGAAGTCGGCTTCGGCGGGGGTGAGCATCTGGTCCATATGGCGGCGCGGAACTCCGGTGTCACGATCCTTGGGGCCGAGCCTTTCGTGAACGGCATCGCCATGCTGCTGGGCAAGATGCGGGTCGCAGGGGTGACGAACCTCCGACTCCACCCCGGCGACGTGCGCGACCTTTTCGACGTGTTGCCGGACGCCTGCCTGTCCAAGGTCTTCCTCAACTACCCCGACCCCTGGCCCAAGGCCCGCCACCACCGCCGCCGCTTCGTGACGCCGGAATACCTGGGACCCCTGGCCCGCAAGCTGGCCTCGGGGGCCGAGTTCCGGGTGGCGACCGACATCCCCGATTACGTCCGTCAGACGCTGGAGGAGGTCCCGCCCGCCGGGTTCAAGCTGGTCTCGCAGACCGGCTTGGGCGCGGCATGGGAAGACTGGCTTTCCACCCGGTACGAGCAGAAGGCCCTGCGCGAAGGGCGGCAGCCGCATTACCTGACCTTCCGTCGGAGCTAGGTCCAGAATTCAGGAAACTCCGGACCGATTTTCTGTGCAGAAATCGGGGTCGCGCGGGGCTTTCGGTTGCGGTATCAGGCGTTCCGAACCTCAGGGGAGACGACGATGTCCGGCCACGGCGAAGCGCAACCGATGAAATCCCGCAAATCGGGGCCGCTCAGGGGCGTGGCCGCCGTGCCGGGCGACAAGTCGATCTCGCACCGCAGCCTGATCTTTGGCGCGATGGCGGTGGGCGAGACGAAGATCTCCGGTCTCCTCGAAGGCCAGGACGTGCTGGACACAGCCAAGGCGATGCGGGCCTTCGGCGCGACGGTCACGCGCCGTGGCGAGGGGGCCTGGACGGTCAACGGTGTCGGCGTCGGTGGTTTCCAGGAACCGGCGGATGTGCTGGACGTCGGCAACTCCGGCACCGGGGCGCGGCTGATCATGGGGACGATGGCGACGACGCCGATCACGGCGACATTCACCGGGGATGCATCCCTGCGCAAGCGACCGATGGGCCGGGTAACCGATCCGTTATCGCTGTTCGGGGCCCGCGCCTATGGCCGCCGGGGCGGTCGCTTGCCGATGACCATCGTGGGGGCCGCAAACCCGGTTCCCGTGCGTTATGCCCTGCCTGTCGCCTCGGCTCAGGTAAAGTCGGCGGTTTTGCTCGCAGGCCTGAATGCACCCGGCGAGACAGTCGTGATCGAGAAGGAGCCGACCCGGGACCATTCGGAACGGATGCTGGTCGGTTTCGGCGCGAAGCTGTCGGTCGAGAAGACCGGCGCGGGCCATGTCATCACCCTGACGGGCCAGCCGGAACTGCGGCCCCAGACCGTGGCTGTGCCCCGCGATCCGTCCAGTGCCGCCTTCCCGGTCTGTGCGGCCCTGATCGTCGAGGGTTCGGACATCCTGGTTCCGGGTGTCAGCCAGAACCTGACCCGGAACGGACTGTATCTCACGCTCGTCGAGATGGGCGCCGAGATCGAGTTCCAGAACCCTCGGGAGGAGGGTGGCGAGCCGGTGGCCGACCTGCGGGTTCGCTTCAGTGCCAACATGAAGGGGGTCGAAGTGCCGCCGGAACGCGCGCCCTCGATGATCGACGAATACCCGGTCCTGTCCGTGGTCGCCTCTTTCGCCGCCGGCAAGACTGTCATGCGTGGCGTGAAGGAGTTGCGGGTCAAGGAAAGTGACAGAATCGATGCTATGGCGCGCGGGCTGGAGGCCTGCGGTGTGCGGGTCGAGGAGGACGACGACACGCTGATCGTCCACGGCATGGGGCCGGGAGGCGTCCCGGGGGGCGCGACCTGTGCCACCCACATCGACCACCGCATCGCGATGAGCTTCCTGGTTTGCGGACTGGCGGCGAAAGCTCCGGTGGCGGTGGACGACGGCTCGCCGATCCAGACCTCATTCCCGGTCTTCGAAGACCTGATGCGCGGCCTTGGGGCCGAGATCGGGCGGGGCTGACCTCGGCCCTTTTGCTGGGGGCCGCCTGCTTAGAAGACGTCAAGCAGGTAGAGGATGATGATGATGGGGATCGGTATGCCGATCAGCCAGGCAAGGGCGCCTTTCATGGGAATTCTCCTGATGGTTGGTTGTCGGGACAACGCGGGCTCGTGCGGGCCGGTTCCCTGAAGGGCGTCCACGGTGGAGAGTGTGGTAAGTCGAACTCCTCCAGTGGTTTGCCCGCCGGCGTTTGTGCGGCGTCAGGTATGCTAGCGCAGTCTCGACACGGAAACGGGCGCGCCTTTCAAGCGCGCCCGCCCGGTTCCTTGCGTCTGTCGGGCCGCGCTACACGCGCCCCATAAGGACGAGGATCAGCAAGATCACCAAAAGAACCCCGACCACGCCCGACGGGCCATAGCCCCAGCCGCTGGAATATCCCCAGTTCGGCAGGGCGCCGATCAGGATGAGGACGAGGATGATGAGAAGGATGGTGCCGAGAGACATGAGATGCGCCTTTCGCATGGAGGCCGGAACAGACTCCGGTCGGCGGAAGAACGCTCAGGGGTCGGGGGCGGTTCCGGTGGGCGGGTGTGCAGTCTCGCACCGCGTCCCGTACCCGCTTCCATCGAACCAGACCACCCGGTGCAGCGCTTGAAGGCGGGCAAAGAATGGCACCATCAAACGCCCGTCGCTGCGCGCCGCTTGGCCCCGATTGCAGCGTGGCGCTTCAGTGTACGGCAGCTCCAGCCTCTGGTGGTGCTGTAAAAGCCATCGGCCCCGATGACCAGCCCATCTTCAACGTGTCCCCCAGCCATTACCGGCCCGGGGTCAATACGGCCAGCGCCCCTCGGCAAAGGCGGTGATCGCGGTCGTGATCCGCCCGAAGCTTTCGGCTGCCCGCGGAACGGAATGCCGGGCGCGGAGGTACCCGTGGACGAGGCCGCGCTCGATGACCCACTGCGCACGACCACCGGCATCGGTGATCTTCTCCGCGTAGGCGCGGGCGTCGTCGGCCAGAGGGTCGCACTCGGCGGCGAGGGTGAGGGTGGGCGGCAGTCCGACAAAATCAGTGTCCTGCAGCGGGCTGATCGTGGGGTCGCCCACCGGGGCTGCACCGTCGTGGCGGATGTCCTTGTAGAAAAGCACGTCGTCACGGGTCAGCATCGGGGCCTTGGCGTGGGTAAGGTAGCTGCCGCGGCTCATGTCCCCTCCCAGCCCCGGGTAGATCAGAACCTGGCCGCGGATTGGCAGGCTCTCCCTCCGAAGCGCGTGGCAAGCCGCGGCGGCGAGGTTGGCTCCGGCGCTATCGCCCACCAGGATCAGCGGACCTTGGGCCGCGAGCTGGCGGGCCACGGCACAGGCGTCGTCGAAGGCGGCGGGATGGAGATGCTCCGGCGAAAGGCGGTAGTCGGCCGAGACGACGGTCAGGCCGGTGGCGGCGCGGATGTCGGCGCAGACCCCGTCGTGGGAGTGGAGGCCGCCCACCACGTAGCCGCCGCCGTGGAGGTAGAGGACGGTGGGTTGCGCCCCCGGATAGATGCGGCAGGGGACGCCGGCGATGGGTTCGTCCTGCGAGGTCACGCCGGGCGGGTAGGGGGTGTCGAAGGCCGCGCACATCCGGTCGTAGATCGCCCGCTGCTCGGCGATGGAGAGGGTGTCGGTGTCGGGGGGGTAGGAGGCGTTCGTTCGCTCGATGAAGGCCCAGGTGGGGGCGTCGATGAGGGTCTGGTAGTCGGTCATCGGGGGCCTCCGTTCGAAGGGGAGTGTAGGGGCCGCAAGGGGTGCTGTCCACGGTGGACAGGGGCAGGGGAGTCCGGGAATTCAAGGGGTTGGGTGTGGCCGTTAGGGGGGTGTTAAGGAGATGGGCTGGGGATTGTGAGCACCCGGCCTGAGGGCGACAGACTGCCCGGTCTTCCATCCCAGGTCTCCTGTCCGTGGGCCGTGCCGGGGGCTGGCCCGTGCCGTCCGCCCGACGCTTTTCCAGGTGTTTCGGCAGATTGGTCTTGGGAGTGCAGGGCGCGACGGAGACGCCGCACCCTGACATGCTCAGGTCTTCGGCTTGTCGTCCGGGCCGCCGCTGCGGATGACCTCGATCTTGACCTTGGTCACGAAGGCGGCGATGGCACCGATCACGGCCAGAAGCGGGGCCGCCAGGACGACGGCGCCGCCCGCAATCGCCCCGATGGTCAGGGGCAGTTCCACGATCAGATCGCCGTCCGGTTCCGTGATGCGGATCCGCTTGACCTGACCTTCGGCAGCCAGGCGCTTGACCTCGGCCAGCAACTTGTCACCGGCAACCTCGATCTCTTCGGTCCAGGTGCGCTTCTTCGGCGGTTCCGTCGCAGTCTCGGGTTCCTTGGGGGTGGTTTCCGTGTCGGTCATGGGACGTCCTCCGATGGGGGTGGAAGCACGCATGATCGCCGAGAATCGCCAAGGCCGCGTTGATGTGGATCAGCCGGGCAGTTGTGGGGAGGACGCGGCACGTCAGGAGCAGGTGGGGGCGTCGATGAGGGTCCGGTAGTCGGGCATGGCGGCCTCCGTTCGGCGGGGAGTTTAGGGGCCGCAAGGGGGGCTTGTCCACGCAGGACGGGCGTGGGGGAGACTGGGATATTAAGGGGTTGGGTGTGGGCGTTAGGGGGGTGTTAAGGAGTTGAGGGGGCAAAATGTGAAAGTGCAACCTGATCCGTTCAAAGAAGTTCACTTAGAGTGGAATTGAGGACAGCACAGACTTCCTCAATGTGCTACGCCCAAGTCTTTCCGAATTGCCGTCAAGATACCTTCATTGGCGCGAAAGCGCCGCTCTTCGTCGTGCGAGTTATTTGAGGCGTCCAGTTCGGCCATCGCGTTTCGAACCTCGCTTGAGCCAACTACTGCGCAAGTGAGTTCGGCTAGTTTTAGTTCTGAGTACCACTGGTTGGGATGCTCGTTTTCCTTCTGGAGTAGAGTGCGGCTACGATCTAGCGCTCTAAGATACTCAAAATACGCCGCTTTGCGCTCTGCGAAGCTCTGCGTCCTTCGCTCAGAAAGGAAGGCCAGGATTCCCTGGGCGAAAGCTACGATCAAGCCAGCAAGGCCAGAGGCGGCAACTAACTGAATTCAGTGCGTCGTATCCATGGTGCCCTTCAAGTCTAAAGAGGCGGCATATTGTCGTTAGAAATTTAAAGCAGGCTAGGCACCCCTTGGCCCGGAAACCAGGGCATAAGCCCGCCGGGCCGCGCCCTCCCTCCCCCCGGGAGGGCGCTTTGCGGCGGCGGTCACCCGAACTGCGGAGGGAGGGGTTGAACCATAAAGCGCCTACCACGGCCGTTGCGGCGCCCGCCCGAGGGAGGGCGCGGCCCTGTGGTGCGACGGGTGGTGGGCAGATTGCCCACCTTACTTGAGCGAGTGAAATGGGAGAAGGTGGCATTGGTCTTTGGCGGTGCGGCCCCCACCCCTACCCCTCCCCACCAGGGGAAGGAAGGCCTGGTGGTTGGCGCCTAGCGAATAGTGCGCTGTAGCGCACCCGACGGGCGGTGATGTGTTGTCATCCCCACGCAGGCGGGGAGCCAGTTGGTTGGCCAAGCGTGGGTCCCCGCTTTCGCGGGGATGACAAGCGGGGAGGGAGTCGGGATGAAGCCCGACCTACTAGGGGCGTATGGGAGTCGGGGCACTCCCCGACCTACGGGTTACCGTGCGAACCGCTTGTACTTCACCCGCTTCGGCTCGAGCGCATCCGGTCCCAACCGGCGGACCTTGTCTTCTTCGTAGGCCTGGAAGTTGCCCTCGAACCATTCCACATGGGCGTCGCCTTCGAAGGCGAGGATGTGGGTGCAGAGGCGGTCGAGGAAGAAGCGGTCGTGGCTGATGATGATCGCGCAGCCGGCGAAGTCTTCGATGGCGGCTTCGAGGGCTTGCAGGGTTTCGACATCAAGGTCGTTGGTCGGCTCGTCGAGGAGGAGGACGTTGCCGCCGGATTTCAGCAGTTTGGCCATGTGGACACGGTTACGCTCACCACCGGACAGAAGCCCCACCTTCTTCTGCTGGTCGGTGCCCTTGAAGTTGAAGGCCCC
>JANOCQ010000336.1:0-8309 GCA_031412255.1 Paracoccaceae bacterium
GAACCTTCACCCCGCAACGGGGCCTGACGCTGCGCAATCCGCAAAGCTCCGCGCCAGCCCCCGTTGCCCAACCCGCCCAAATGGACAAAACTCAAACCCGGAGTCTCGCTCACGCTGGATAAAAGTTGGGGGCAACGTCACAGAGTTTTCGCAAGAGAACCAGAATGGGCTGGTTGATAGAATCCTGAACGGGCCGGAACAACTTTCCCATTGGTCTGATGAGGAGTTTCCCAGACATCGGGACGAGTTCGCGGCGCGATATGCCCGTTTCCTCCAACTAGAGGGCTGTGCCCTCGCAGCTGAGCGCAGCGAACGTCTTGCCAAGATAATCCGGGGTATACCACGATGGAACGACGGCTGGGCGACCTCAACGGTTACAGAGCGGGGTTCCCACGTCGGCTTTGTTGGGACAGATGAGAACCCCGAAGCCGTGCTGGATCTGCCGGTGAATGAAATTGTTGCGCGGGCGAAGGACGACCTGAAGCGCGACTTCGGCAGTTTCACTGAGAAGCGACCTTTCACCGGACTGGTGAAGGCCAATCCCCGCAAAGCATTGTCTGCGCTTACCGTTGCAGGCAAGGGCGGTGACTACCCGCAGGCCTTCTGGTCATCTATGGTCAACGAACTGCCTAAGGACATTTCCCCCCGGCTACGACGGGCCTTCTTGCACAGGCTGACCCGACTTCCACACTCAGTGGTCGCAGAGTTGCGGCACACCCTGGGGCGATGGCTCGAAACCAACTTGGTTGCAATCCTAGAGTTCAATGACAGGCTCGGGTGGGCTGTCTTCGACCACGTCGTTGACGGCATTCTTAGCGGCGGCGCGGATGCAGCCGAGAGTGGACTCGGCGAGATGAGTTTCAGGGGTAAAGTGGCGGAGCGGTCCAGGCGGACGCACGGACATGCGATCAACGGCCCAGTCGGCATGTGCACGGAGGCCCTGTACCACGCCGTTCCGGGGGAGAAGCAGGAAGCTGGTTCTCTTGTGCCGGAACATATCAAGAGCCGGGTGGAACGCCTCTTCGCTGCATCGGGGGAAGGTTCGGATCACGCGGTTTCGGTCACGATGAGCAAGCTCAATTGGCTCATGTTCGTCGATCCCGAATGGACTGAGAGCCGCCTTATTCCGATGCTTGCGTTCGGTCATCCAGCGTCGGAACCAGCATGGAATGGCTTCCTGCATAGTAGCCGAGTGCCGTGGCCGCCGCTGGCCAAAGCCATCAAGCCGCTTCTGATTGAACTTTTTCCCTGGATTGAGGGCTTTTCTTGGGATCGCGATCTCCCAAAGGTCGCCGCCCAGTGGCTAAGCTTTATGCGGGTGTTTCATCCTGACGAGCCCACTGGCCTATCAGGAAAGGAAATGCGTTCGGTCCTTCGGGCGATGTCTGACGACACGCGGAACCGGCTCGTCTTCTGGTTGGGCCTGGTGGGACAGAAGAACGAGGGCGGCTGGTCCACACTCGTCATCCCGTTCATCAACGAAATCTGGCCAAGGGAGCGCGAGTATCGAACGTCGGCTTCGATGCGGGCTTGGATCGGCCTTCTAGACGATACCGGCGACAGCTTTCCGGCAGTCTACGAAGCGGTGAAGAAGTTCCTCGTCCCGGTCGAGACGAGCGAGCATCCCTTCTACAGGTTCACCCGAGAGATCAATGGCGAAGAACCCATTACGGTACGCTACCCTGAAGCTACATTGGACTTGATGAATAGGGTCACACCACAGGCTCTAGCTCGGCCACCATATGAGTTACCGAAAGTACTGACCTTGATCGCCGAAACTGACCCCAAGCTAACATCTGATGAACGGTAGCTGCGGTTAATTGATTTGGTTGAGCGAAGCTAATTCCCAGGCAACGTGAACAGCAGCCTATTTTGCTTCAATCCAACCATTGCACCCTAGCTCCAATGGAACCAAGGTCTGCAATGATGAGATTAGGAGTTCTTCTTGCGCCCGCGCCGACCGTCCGCTTTCCGCCCTTCACGAAGGGAGCGACGTGTTCGGCCCTATAGCAGGCATCAACCTTTCAGCGCTTAGAGTGTCTGCTTCTACATTGGGGCGGCGCCTCTTGCGATAACGTGCCGTATTGTCATCAAGCCCGCTCAGTTTGGTAACTTACCTACGAGTGCCTGACTAGCGGTGTGCGTGGCAAAAGACGTCCCGAAGATAATCTTCTAATCTGTTGATATTATTTATATATTTTAGTTGCGGCGCGGGGATTTGAACCTGCGGCCTTCAGGTTATGAGGCGGGCCAAAAGGAGAACATAGGACCCTTGGATTTCAATCACCTAGGCGCCAAGCCTTTGATCTCGCTTGATGCCTTGCCGCTCTCAACCGTTCCCGACGGAAGCGACCGCAGCCCAAACCGTAACAGGTAGGTCGGCAGGTTGACCTATTGTTGACCCGTGCTGACACCCAACCCAACTTCGCTCTTAGCTGATCATCTTGTCGATGAAGCCCAACGTCGATGCATTCTCCAACAACGTCCGAACTTTGCTCCGATCTAGTCCATTCGGCACGTCGGCATCGATCTCGAGCTTAAGTGTCACCTCGCTCCCGGGAAGCACGGTAAGCTGTTCGATGATTGCCTCGACTATCTGTCGCATTTCGTGTGCAGGCCGATCTGCTGAGATCATGACGGTCCCCATGAACCGAGTAGGATCGCGTTCAGGCTGCACAGCAGCGGCACTAGGCTTGAGGCCGGTCTGCTCTGCCGCAGCCTTCGCCGGCGCATGCAATGTTTCTGGTGGTGCATAAGCGGAAGCTGCGGTCTCCAACACCTGCTTTTCCGCCGCCTCTGGTTTCACGATCACGCTGTCGGTGTTGATAACCACCGGGGCGCTCGAAGCGTTCTGCACGACAAGTCCAATGTAGCGAGCACTCTTTTCGTCCCAACGTTCGGCATAAGCGAAAGGACCGGGCACCATTGCGCTGACTGCGGCGCGCACTGCCTTGGTCAAGACGCTTCGATCTTTGACCCGCGGCAGGTAGATGTAGCGATTCAGGTATTCCCAGAGATCCTTTAGCGATAGGTGGCCTTTTCCATTCCAGATGTACTTTTGCAGCTCGCGGTCGAGGCGGGCCGGACCCAGCTCTGGCAGCAGGCCTTCGTCGCTGGCCAGCTTCTTGCTTGCACGGGACAGAAGCCCATCCTGAGCCGGAACTTTCGACGCGATCCACTCGACATCGGCCTGCGCACCATCCTGCATTGGATACAGGAGGTAGCACTAAGTCTCCTTGAGTCGCGTCTTCACAGTCTCGGACGCCTCGGCAACCTTTGCCTTCGCAAGCGCGCCGTCTCGCTGCGTCAGGTTCAGCCGATCCGTATCCTTTACAATTTCAGCCCAAGCGAGGGACGACCGCATCGCCTCCTTCAGCCCATCAAGCTGGCGCGACTCCGCCGCAAGGAAGACGAGCATGTTGCGATAGACCCGCGGCGTGGAACCTCTCTGGAGGAGGATATCCTTGGCCTCGGCCATCGCATCGGAGTTCTCGCGCCCGGTGTGCGGATAGGCCACGCCAAGCACGACCGCACGAACGCCACTGGCTTCGTCGGGAACGTCGGCGGAGCTGCTGGGCGCGACCTGCACGGTGTCGAAGTGACCGCGGTCGCCCAAGCCGTTGATATATGTCGCCAGCGCTTTGTCGATCTCCACAAGGACCAGCGGCTCTTCGATCTGCCCGGCCCGATCTGCCGCGAGCCGATTGAGGCTGGCTGACATCGAGTACCAGTATCTGCCGAGATCTCCATGCATGAACCTGGCATTGTTGGCGAGGCGGCGGAGGGCATCGCCGAAGATGGCGGGACGTTCACCAGGCTGAACGACGCCCAGATTGATCTGTCGATCATCGAGACCCTTGTTGTCTTGCCCGTGGGTCGGCGCGGTTCCCATGAAGATTGCCTGGGCCACACGGCGCGTTGCCGAGTAGCGATTGAGGTTCGGGGCTGACTGGTCGATCCGGTATGGCGTCGAGTTCGGCCCATCGACATCGCCCGCGATGATCGACTGCCATGATACGTCGAGGTAATGAAGCAGCTCCGGCTCTACCCGCGCGAAACTGATGGACACGCTGCCCGGCATAATCATCACTGAAGGGTCATTGTTCATCCACAGCTCATGGATCACCTGCGCCATGAGCCGCAGCACGCCACGTGTGCGCTGAGATTTCTCAAGCGAGCCCCAGCTGGTGTAGAGCTGGTCGAACAGCTCAGGATGGATCGGATAAGCATTCTCTAGCTTTCGCCGATAATCCTCGCCCTCGCAATTCTGCGGAAACTCGTTCGGGCTGTCGCGATACATCTTAGCGAACTGCTTCAGCGTGTTGTCGCGATGATGGAACTTGTCGCCCGGGATTTCCTTGAAGAGCCGTCGACGGACGATCTCGTTGCTTCCTCTTGGTCGGCGGGGCGCCAGCCGGTCTCGACCCGGCTGAAGGTCTGTTTCAGGCGCGACAGCGCCTCTTGGCCGCCTTCACCGCCGACCTCGATCTGCGATGCAGGCAACGACGCCACCAGCAGTGTGCCCGGGCTGGCCTTCACCGCCTCGGTCAGCGACTGCACGAAGGAGAGGTTCGAGTCGAACGACCCCGAAGGCAATCCCTCCACCTTGTAGATCTGACGCAGGTAAGCGACCCATTCGTCGATCAGGATCAGCGACGGCGCGCATTGCCGGAACAGCTCTTCCAGCAGGTTTGACCCCGGCGCGATCCCGTTGGCGTCATTCTCCGCCACCAGCGCATAGCCCGCGTCGCCCCCAAGCTGGAACGCCAGTTCCCCCCAGGTCGTGCGGATCGGCCGCCCGTAATCCTTCTGCCGCTTGGCCGCATCCGAGGGCCCGTAGGACGTGCCCACCAGCACCGCACGCGCTGGGCGGGCGGGTATACGACGTCCTTGGCGAGTTGTTCGATGGGACGGCGCTGAAGGATCTGTTGTTCGAGGCGATTTCGCTACGGTCGATCTCGCGCAAAGCCACGTGGCCGAGGTCAAAGCGCGGCGTCTGCCGGAAATGCTTGAAAAACCATTGCGTTCGGCACGCACAAGGTATGCGGACAATGCGCGAGCGACAAGCCTGTCAAATGCTGCTCTGGATAGAAACTGATGCAGCAAGAAGCAGTACCCTATCACTCCCCCACCAACAGCAACCGCAGCTCTAGCAGCTCGCCCAACTGCGTTCACCCCGGCGCGAAGCGGTGCATCGATCGGGTGGGTGTAGCGCTTTAGTGGTTCCGTTCTGGGTGTGCGCAAGGTGCCGATCGGGACCAGCAGCGAGGCGACATCTTTGAAGAGAAGCTCCTGAGGTCGACGACGGGCTGGTCGCGTGTGTCTCGGGACGGAGGAAATGGCCGGCCTTCGGCATTTTTTCCAGGCGCAGGCCGATCGCAGCTCGCGCTTTTAGTGAAACCAAGATACTTGAGGGTCGATCCGCCCGTAGACTACATTGAGGCCCAAGGTGACCTCATTACGCCGGGTGATCTTCATGACGTGAGGTCGAGTGACGCGCCCAGGGGGTCAGCTAGTGCCTTGGCCGGTCCGTACACAATGTAATGATCTATGGCGGGCGTTGCCCATCGAAGAACCAGAACCATAGGAGCCTGTACCACTATGCCAAGAAGGGCCAAAGGTGCTCGCCTCTTTTGGCGCGATCGATCCGCCGAGGGCTTTGCCTCTTTCTGGGAAATCCGGGATGGAGCCACCCGGATTTCCTGCGGGACGGACAGTCGGCAAGCAGCTGAAGAAAAACTCGCGCGATACATAGGCGAAAAGTATCGGCCCACCGGGCCGATATCTGCCCAAGAAATGTTCGTTGCCGACTGCCTCGCCATTTACGGAGAAGAGCATGCCATCCATCTCGCCGCACCGCAGACCATCGGCTATGCGATAGACCCTCTGGTCAACTTCTGGTCGAACCGCAAGGTCTCCGAGGTCACCGCTTCCGCCTGTCGAGAGTACGCGAAGTCCCGGGTAACGCGATTCGGAAAACCGGCATCTCCAGGTACTGTTCGTCGTGAACTGAACGTCCTCCAGGCTGCCATCAACTACTGCCTTAGGGAGGGAAAGCTCACTTCCCCTGCCAGGGTGCTGCTCCCACCACAACCTTCCCCTAAGGAGCGCTGGCTCACCAGGCAGGAGGCAGCGTGGCTTCTGCGTGCTGCCCGCAACCTCAACGTCACCGGAAAGCATCTGGCCGACTTCATCCTCCACGGCCTCTACACGGGATCCAGAAAGAGCACGATCCTCTCCATGCACATTGACACCCCATCGGTGTCTGGAGGCCACGTAGACACCATTCAGGGACTTCTCTACCGCAAGCCCATGGGGAAGGTCATGACCAAGAAGCGCCAGGGCACGGCCAGACTTCCGCCTCGCTATCTGTCTCACCTCCGTAGGCAGGCCAGGAAAGGCCGAAAATACGTCGTAGAGGATTACCAAGGACGTAGGGTAGCCGACATCAAGACCGGGTGGTCGAAGGCTGTGGTGCTTGCTGCGCAGCTTGCTCGAACCAAGGGGATCGACATTGATCTTTCTGACGTGACGCCGCACACTTTGAAGCACACCGCAATCACGTGGTCACTTCAGAAAGGTGCTTCCCCTTGGGATGCGGCCGGATACTTTTCGACGTCGGTCCAGACCATCGAGAAGGTTTACGGCCACCACAGCCCTAATCACCAACGAAGCGTCGTCGACGCGCTGAACAAGAGGGCCTGATTGGTGCTGGCTGGTACATTTCTGATTCCAATCCGCACCGTATCGGAACCGGAATCTTGGATGGGGACCAAGACGATCAGCTAAGTAGTTGATTTGATGGTGCTGCAAGAGAGGATTGAACTCTCGACCTCTCCCTTACCAAGGGAGTGCTCTACCACTGAGCTACTGCAGCGCCGTTGGTGGGCGGGTGATTAGACGCAATCGAAACGGGGCGCAAGGGGGGTTGGCCGGAATTCCGACCCTCTCTGGACCCACCCGCGCCCTTCAGGTAGAAGCCTTGGCCATGCGCAGCCCCACGGACCCGCCCCTCAGCGAAAAGGCCCCGAAGCGTGAGCGTCCGTCCTCCCGGGAAGACCGGCTGAAGGCGGCGCTCAAGGCGAACATGGCGCGCCGGAAGGCACAGGCAAAGGCCCGCAACGCCGAAGACGGCGCGGGCACGGACAACGGCGAGACCGAAAGGGACTAGGGCAGATGGATTCGATTCTGGTGCGAGGCAACGGAGCTCTTTCGGGTGCGATCCCGATCGCAGGGGCCAAGAACGCCTGCCTGACGCTGATGCCCGCCACGCTTCTCAGCGACGAGCCGCTGACGCTGACGAACGCGCCGCGTCTGTCCGACATCCGCACGATGACCCAGCTTCTGCAATCGCTGGGAGCGGAAGTTGCCAGCCTGCAGGATGGGCTGGTGCTGGCGCTCTCCAGCCATTCGATCACGAACTTCAAGGCGGACTACGACATCGTGCGCAAGATGCGCGCCTCGATCCTGGTGCTTGGTCCGATGCTGGCGCGCTACGGCCACGCCGTCGTGTCGCTGCCGGGCGGTTGTGCCATCGGCGCGCGGCCGGTGGACCTGCACCTCAAGGCGCTTGAGGCGATGGGCGCTGACCTTGAACTGCGCGATGGGTATGTCCACGCCAAAGCGCCTGGTGGGCGGCTGAAGGGCGCGGTCGTCGAATTCCCCTTCGTCTCGGTCGGAGCCACGGAAAACGCGCTGATGGCAGCGACGTTGGCCAAGGGCACCACGGTCATCAAGAACGCCGCGCGCGAGCCGGAGATCGTCGATCTTGCCCGCTGCCTGAAGAAGATGGGCGCGAAGATCGACGGCGAGGGAACCTCGACCATCACCATCGAGGGCACTGACAGGCTGGGCGGCGCAACCCACCCCGTGGTCACCGACCGGATCGAGCTTGGCACCTACATGCTGGTTCCCGCAATCTGCGGTGGCGAGGTGGAATGCATCGGCGGCACGCTGGACCTCGTGGCGAGCTTTGCCGAAAAGCTGGATACGGCGGGGGTTTCTGTCAGCCAGACCAACCGCGGCCTCAAGGTCAGCCGGAAGAACGGACGCGTCCGCGCGGTGGATGTGATGACGGAACCTTTCCCCGGTTTCCCGACCGACCTGCAGGCGCAGATGATGGCGCTCTTGTGCACGGCCGAGGGGACCAGTGTCCTGGAAGAGAAGATCTTCGAGAACCGTTTCATGCACGCCCCCGAACTGATCCGCATGGGCGCAAAGATCGACGTGCATGGTGGGACTGCCACCGTGACCGGGGTTGAAAAGCTGAAGGGCGCGCCGGTCATGGCGACCGACCTGCGCGCTTCGGT
>JANOCQ010000337.1:0-7885 GCA_031412255.1 Paracoccaceae bacterium
GCGACCGCAGCCTGATGATGCAGAACCTGTTCGAGAAGGGGACGGATGCGATCGTCTTCCTGGATGGAAACGGGGTGATAAAGGCGGCGAACGAATCCTTCCTGCACATCACGGACAGCCACAGCACCTCGGTCGTGATCGACCGGGCGTTTTCGGATTTCCTGTCGCGCGGCGCGGTGGACCTGAAGGTGCTTCTGGACAACGTCAAACGCGTGGGTCATCTGCGGCATTACCGGACGCGACTGAACACCGATTACATGGGCGAGGTTTCGGTCGAGCTGTCTGCGACGCTGTTCCAGGACAAGGGCAAGCAGGTCATCGGGATCGTCGCACGGGATTCTGTCGTGACCGACCGGGTCGTCTGGCCGGCGACGGGCAACGAGAACGAGGGCCTACGCAATGTGATGCGACTGGTGGGCTATTCGACGCTGAAGGAAATCGTCGACGAGACGACCGAGATCATCGAAAAGATGTGCATCGAGGCCGCGTTGGAGATGTCCGGCAACAACCGGGCAGCAGCGGCGGAGCTTCTTAGCCTGTCGCGGCAGTCGCTTTACGTGAAGCTGCGCAAATTCGGCATCCTGAACAAAGAAACCGACGCCGGTATTTGACGTAGGTCAAGTCCCCATTGCCTCCAATCTGTCAACTTAAGTTGACACCGCCGGTTCTGGCGGGTGCCTTGGCACGGAGGGGGTTCTCATGCGCATCGTCTTCATTCACCCGAATTATCTTTCAGGCGGTGCCGAGATCGCGGGCAACTGGCCCCCGGCCTGGGTGGCGTATCTGGCGGGCAGCCTGAAGCGGGCGGGGTTCCAGGACATCCATTTCCTGGATGCGATGACCTATCACCTGGGACCGGATGTCTTGCGGGCGAAGCTGGCGGAATTGCAGCCGGACATCGTGGGGGTGACGTCCATTACCCCGTCGATCTACGAGGCGGAGGAGGTTCTGCGGATCGCTGGTGAGGTGGTCCCGGGGGCCTTGCGCGTCTTGGGTGGGGTCCATGCGACCTTCATGTATCGGCAGGTTCTGAGTGAGGCCCCTTGGATCGACGTGATCGTGCGCGGCGAAGGCGAGGAGATCATGGTCGCCTTGGCCGAGGCTCTGCGGGACGGCCGCTTGCCTGCGGATCAGCGCAAGATCAAGGGCTTGGCTTTCAGGGACGGCGAGGAGATCGTGGCGACTCAGGCGGCTCCACCGTCAAGGATCTGGATGGCATCGATCCGGACTGGTCGATTCTGGACTGGGACAGCTACATTTACATCCCGCTTGGCGTGAAGGTTGCGATCCCGAACCTCGCGCGAGGGTGTCCGTTCACCTGTTCCTTCTGTTCGCAATGGAAATTCTGGCGGGATTACCGGGTGCGGGACCCCAAGAAGGTGGCGGACGAAATCGAGCGGCTGGTCACGGATCATGGGGTGGGGTTCTTCATTCTGGCCGATGAAGAGCCGACCATCAACAAGAAGAAGTTCGTGGAATTCTGTCAGGAGTTAATCGACCGGGGTCTGAACAAACGCGTGAAATGGGGGATCAACACGCGGGTCGCCGACATCATGCGGGACCGGGACCTGTTGACGTTCTACCGCGAGGCGGGGCTGGTGCATGTGTCGCTGGGCACGGATGCCGCAGTACAGCTGAAACTGGATCTCTTCAACAAGGAAACCAAGGTCGAGGAGAACAAGGAGGCGATCCGGCTTCTGCGCGAGGCGGATATCTTCACCGAGGCGCAGTTCATCGTGGGGCTGGACAACGAGACGCCCGAGACGCTGGAAGAGACCTACCGGATGGCCTGGGACTGGCAGCCGGACTTGGCGAACTGGTCGATGTATACGCCCTGGCCGTTCACGCCCTTGTTCCAGGAGATCCGCGATCAGGTGGAGGTCTTCGATTACTCGAAATACAACTTCGTGACGCCGATCATGAAGCCTGCGGCGATGACGCGGGGGGCCTTTCTGGAGAGCGTGCTAAAGAACTATCGCCGCTTTTATGTGAAGAAGGCCTTGTTCCATTACCCTTGGCGCGGGACGGGGTTCCGGCGGAAGTATCTCTTGGGGTGCCTGAAAGCGTTCCTCAAGGCCGGGGTGCAACGGAGCTTCTATGACCTTGGCAAGCATGGCTATTTCAAGCCGGTGAAGCGGGACAATCTGGAGTTCGGGTTCGATACGACGCGGACGATCGCAGAGGCGCAGATGGCGGATTGGGAGGCCTCGGCCGACAGGGCGGCGCGGGCGGCGGAACGGCGGGCGGCGGTGAAGGCGCAGATGAAGAAGCGTTCGGACGACCGTGCGGCGGATCGCGTCCTGGACCCTGGCCCGCCCGATCTTCAGATGCGGGCTTGCGGTGGTGGGCGGGAGCAGATCCGGGAGCCGACCGAGTAATGCAGGCGGGCCGGATCGGGCCGAACGCGATTCTGCAACTGGTCGATGCTCTGGAGCGGCGCGGGCAATCAGGTCTGTGCCGCGCGGTGTTTGCGGAGGCGGGCGTGGCTCGTCCTTCAACCGATGCCGGGATGTTGCCGGAAGCGGATTGCGCAGCGGTGCATCAGGTGTTGCGACGTTGTCTCCCCACGCGGAGAATCTGCTGGAGGAGGCAGGACTGGCGACGGGGGATTACATCCTTGCGAACCGGATTCCAAAGCTGGCGCAGGTGGCGTTGCGACTGATGCCGAAAGCGCTGGCGGCCCCGGTGCTGACAAAGGCGATCGCGCGGCATTCCTGGACCTTTGCCGGTACGGGGGAGTTCAGGGTGGAGTCGTCGCGTCCACTCGTGGTGTCGGTCGCAAGGAACCAAGGGTGGCAGGGTGGCGGGCAGACGGCCCTCAGTGCATCTGGCACGCGGCGGTGTTCCGGCGGCTTTATGGGCGGCTGGTATGGCGGGGGACGCGGGTGCGCGAGGTTGCGTGCTGCGCTTGTGGCGACCCGGCTTGCCGTTTCGAGGTGTCGGCCTGAAACCAGGGCAATGTAAGCCTTGCAAGACTCGAAAGTGTCAGGTTTAATTGACACCATGAGCGACGCACTCATCCAACCCCCGCAAAGCTGGCCCGAACCCCGTGCCATGCTGACGCTGATCAAGCCGATCACCTGGTTTCCGCCGGTCTGGGCCTATCTGTGTGGTGCCGTGTCCTCGGGCGTGCCTTTGGGTGCGAACTGGACGACGGTGCTTTTGGGGATGGTGCTGGCCGGGCCCATCGTCTGCGGGATGAGCCAGGCGGCGAACGACTGGTGCGACCGGCATGTCGACGCGGTAAATGAGCCGCATCGGCCGATCCCCTCGGGGCAGATTCCGGGGCGCTGGGGCTTGTGGATCGCGCTGGCGATGACAGTGCTGTCGCTGGCAGTGGGGTGGTTTCTGGGGCCGTGGGGCTTTGGGGCGACTGTCGTCGGGGTGATCGCGGCATGGGCCTATTCGGCCGAGCCGATCCGGCTGAAGCGGTCGGGCTGGTGGGGGCCGGGGCTGGTCGGCCTGTCCTATGAGGGGCTGCCTTGGTTCACCGGGGCGGCGGTGCTGCTGGGGGCGGCACCTCGGTTCGAGAACCTGGTGGTCGCGGGGTTGTATGCCTTCGGCGCGTTCGGGATCATGACGCTGAACGATTTCAAGGCGCTGGAGGGCGACCGACAGCATGGCGTGCGCTCCCTGCCCGTGGTGCTGGGGCCTGAGGTGGCCGCGAAGATCGCCTGCACGGTGATGGGCATGGCGCAGCTGCTGGTCGTCTGCCTCTTGGTGATCTGGGGCAAGCCGTGGCACGCAGCGGCGGTGCTTGCGGTGCTGGCCTTGCAGGTCGCGGCGATGCGGGTGCTGTTCCGTGATCCGAAGGGCAAGGCGCCCTGGTACAACGGGACGGGTGTGGTGCTGTATGTCACCGGGATGATGATATCCGCCTTTGCGATCCGGGGGTTGGCATGACCTTGTCCTGGGTTCAGATTGTCCGGCTTGGCCTGGTGCAGCTGTGCCTGGGCGCGGTGGTGGTGCTGACGACCTCGACGCTGAACCGGCTGATGGTGGTGGAGCTGGCGCTGCCGGCGATGCTGTCGGGCGCGCTGGTGGCGCTGCATTCCTTTGTGCAGATCACCCGGCCCAGCTGGGGATTCCTGTCGGACGCTCAAGGAAACCGGACGCGGTTCATCATTGGCGGGATGGCCGCGCTGTCCGCCGGGGCGGCGCTGGCGTCGTGGATGGTGGCGCTGGGGATTGCGGGGCATGGGGTCGGGCTGGCGGGGTCGGTTTTCGCCTATGTGCTGATCGGCATGGGGGCGGGGGCCTCGGGGACCTCGCTTCTGGCGTTGCTCGCCTCGGGCTGCGCGCCGGAGCGGCGGGCGGCGGCGGCGACGATCACTTGGCTGATGATGATCTTCGGGATTGCTGTGACGTCGGGTGTGATCGGGGCGATGCTGGATCCGTATTCGCCTGCGCGGCTGATGGCGATTGTCGGCGTGGTGACTGTTGGCGCAGTGGTGCTGACGACGCTGGCGATCTTGGGCATCGAGCGGCGGGTGATCCCGACGCGGTTGCCGGATGAAACTCCGCTGCGGCAGGGTCTGGCCGAGGTCTGGGCCGAGAAGCGCACGCGGGTGTTCACGCTGTTCATCTTCCTGTCAATGACCGCCTTCTTCCTGCAGGAGCTAATTCTGGAGCCCTATGCGGGCCTCGTGCTCGCCTATTCCCCTGGGGAGTCCACCAGTCTGTCGGGCGCGCAGCATGGGGGCATGTTTGTCGGCATGCTGGCGGTGGGGATTGCGGTTTCGGGCCTGAAGATCGGTAGCTTGCGGGCCTGGGTTACGGGCGGATGCCTGGGGTCGGCCTTCATGCTGGCGGTGATTGCGGCGCTGGGGCAAATGCAGATCGGTCTTCTGACGCCTGCTGTTGCAGTCTTGGGCGTCTTCTCGGGCATGTTCGCCATCGCGTCGATCGGCGCGATGATGCAACTGGCCGGGCAGGGCCGTTCGGGGCGCGAGGGCACCCGGATGGGGGTCTGGGGCGCGTCGCAGGCCATTGCTCAGGGGCTTGGTGGGTTCGCCGGGGCGGCGCTGGTTGATGCGCTGCGGCTGTCGGGGTCGACGGCCAACGCCTTCGGGATCGCCTTCGCGCTCGAAGCGCTTTTGTTTGTCGCTGCCGGGCTGATGGCCTGGCGGATCATTGACGGGGGCCGTCTGAGAGCCTCGACGCGGCTGGTTCCGGGAGAATGACCATGTACGACGCATTCGTGGTGGGTGGCGGGCCTTCGGGCGCGACGGCAGCCGAGGACCTGGCGCGGGCGGGCTACAAGGTGGCCCTTCTGGACCGGGACGGGCGGATCAAGCCTTGCGGGGGGGCGATCCCGCCGCGGGCGATCAAGGATTTCGACATCCCCGACCGTCTGGTCGTGGCCAAGATCAAGACGGCGCGGATGATTTCGCCCACGGGTCGCGCGGTCGATATCCACATCGAGGGCGGCTACGTCGGAATGGTCCAGCGGCTGGATTTCGACGAGTTCCTGCGGGACCGGGCCCGAATGGTGGGGGCGGACCGGCTGACGGGCACTTTCCTGCGGGTGGAGCGGGATGCGGCGGGCACTCACGTCGTCTGGCGCGAGAAGGCGTCGGGGCAGGAGCAGCGCTCGGCTTGCCGCGTTGTCATTGGCGCGGATGGGGCGAAGTCCGGCGTGGCACGGGCCGAGGTGCCGGGCGGGGACAAGATCCCTTACGTCATCGCGTATCATGAGATCATCAAGGCCCCGGCTGCCAATGTCGGGTATGATCCGGTGCGGTGTGACGTGGTCTATGACGGTCAGATTTCGCCTGACTTCTACGGTTGGGTCTTCCCGCATGGCGATACGGCGTCAGTGGGCATGGGCACTGAGGACGGCGCGGTGGACCTGAAGAAGGCGACTGCGGACCTGCGGGCGATGGCGGGCCTGACGGATTGCGAGACGATCCGGCGCGAGGGGGCTCCGATCCCGTTGAAGCCATTGGACCGCTGGGACAATGGCCGGGATGTGGTGCTGGCCGGGGATGCGGCGGGCGTTGTGGCTCCGTCTTCCGGCGAGGGCATCTTCTACGCGATGGCGGGGGGGCGGGCGGCGGCGACGGCGGCTCAGGCCTTCCTGCGGTCGGGGAAAGCCAGTGAGTTGAAGCTGGCGCGGAAGATGTTCCTGAAGGAGCATGGCACAGTCTTCAAGGTCTTGCGGTCGATGCAGAACGCGTATTATCGCAGCGACGACCGGCGCGAGCGCTTCGTTTCGCTGTGTCACGACATCGACGTGCAGCGGCTGACGTTCGAGGCCTACATGAACAAGAAGCTTGTCGCGGCGCGTCCCCTGGCCCATCTGAAGATCGGGGTGAAGAACGTGATGCACCTGATGGGAATAGTCAGTCCAAAATGGTCGTGATGGAAAAGGTAGACCTGCCGATCCCGGCCTGGGATGCTTCTGGGGCATTCGTCCCAGTGGGCAAGCTGGCCGTGCACCGTCAGGGGCTGCGGCATCCGGCAGTGTCCGTCTTTGTCCTGCGCGGGCAGGAGATCCTTATCCAGCAACGGGCGGCGGGGAAGTATCACACGCCAGGACTTTGGGCGAACACCTGCTGCACGCATCCGATGTGGGGCGAGAGTGCTGCCGATTGTGCGGTGCGGCGGCTGGGGCAGGAGTTGGGAATTTCGGACCTCGGGCTGCGGCATGTGGGGCAGGTGGAATACCGGGCCGCAGTGCCGGGGGTTCGGGAGAACCTGATCGAGCACGAGGTGGTCGAGGTTTTCGTGGGCGAGGCCGGGGGACTTTTGGACCTGGAGTTGGACCCTGACGAAGTGCAGGCCGTGCGCTGGGTGACGCTGGATGCCTTGCGGGCCGAGATTGGAGCGACGCCAGAGGCGTTCACGCCGTGGCTGCGGATTTATCTGGAACAGCACGCGGAGATGATCTTCGCGGCCTCAGGGCTGGCCGAGGCTGTCCAAAATCAGGGCTGAAAGCCCGTCTTCCGTTTCCTCATGCGCAAGGTGGCCGAGCTTCGGCAGAAGGTGCAGCTTTGCGCCAGGGATGCGCTTGGCTGCGTCGATGGAGACTCGCGGTGGAACGGCGCGGTCGCCTTCTGACGCGATGAGGGTGACATGTGTTTGCGTCTGGGGGAGGCGGGTCAGGAGGCCTTGCAGCTTCCAGTCCGCCATCATGCCGAGGGCTCCGGTGATGTGATCGGGGTCGCGGACGAGCCTTAAGTATTGGGCGCGGCCTTGGGTGTCGAGGGGGGAGCCGGTGCCAGTCAGGATACGCTCGACCGTGCCGGGGCGGCCGAAGACCGTCGTGATTGCGCTGCTGGCAAAGGGCAGGGTGGCGAGGCCCTTGGCGATGATGGGGAAGAGGAAGGCGGCGGCACCGTCGAATTCCCCAAGGGCGGCGTTGAGGCCGATGACTTGCGGGACGGGGCGCAGTTCGGCCATGCGGAGGCCGATGGCGGCACCTGCGGAGTGGCCAACGATGGCTTGGGGCTGGACGCCAAGGGTGTCGCACAGTGACCAGAGGTCCTGCGCCATCGCGTCGAGGCCAAGGCGCCCCGAGAAGCCCCTGGCCGAAAGCCCGTGACCGGGGAGGTCGGGCGTGATGACCCGGTAGGTTTCGCTAAGACCCGGGACCGTCCGGCGGAAGCTGTGGTTGGAGGCTCCGGTGCCGTGGAGAAGGAGGAGCGTCGGCACGTCCTTTGGCCCGGTGTCGGCGACCCAGAAGCGGTGGCGACCCGTGGAGATCAGGCTCGATTGGGCCTTGAAGGGCCAGTCCGGGGGCAGGGTGGCGGGGGTCATGTCAGGCCAGGGTTGCCGCAATCGTCCGGGCGTTGGCCCGGGGAAGCGGAACATAGCGGCTGTTCATGAGCTGCGAAAGCTGGGCGAGCGCCGGTTGCGGACGGTTGGCGACATCCAGCGTGAC
>JANOCQ010000338.1:0-9734 GCA_031412255.1 Paracoccaceae bacterium
CGCTGCGGCAGGTAGCCAATGCAGCTGCCCAGCACATCCGGGTCATATTGCTCCAACGTCGCCCCATCCAACCGGATCTGCCCCCCACTGGGACGCCAGACCCCGATCAGCGCCCGGGCCAGCGTGCTTTTCCCCGAGGCCGAGGGACCGATGACTCCCAGTGCCTTGCCCGGGGACAGGCTGAATCCGATGCCGCGCACCACCGAAGCCGGGGCACCCGGTGGAACGACGGTCAAACCCTTTACCTCCAGCATGGCCCGGGGACGCGGCAGCGCGGTTCGCGGTGGCTGCACCGGGACGTCGGCCAAAAGCCCCGCCAGCCGGGTCCGGGCCTGCCTTGCACGGGTCACGACCGCCCACTGGCTGACCGTCTGTTCGACCGGCTGCAAGGCCCGCCCCATCAGGACCGAGGCCGCGATCATAGCCCCTGCCGAAAGCTCCTGCCGCAGGACGAGCCAGGCGGCCAGTCCCAGCATTGCCGACTGCAGAAACAGGCGGAACGTCTTGATCAGCACCGCATAGCGGCCCGAAACATCCGAAGCCGCCAGCCCCGTGTCCAGCGACGCGTCGCGCTGCAGGGCAAGCCGTGCCATCGCCGCGCCACCCATGCCCATGGCTTGGATCAGTTCGGGGTCCGAGGTCAGGTTCTCGGCCTGCCGGTCGGCTTTCAATGCGGCCAGGTTCGCGATCTGCAAGGGCATCTCGGTGCTGCGCTGGTTCAGCCACGTCAGTCCGACGATCACCAGCGCGCCGCCCAGGGCCAGGTAGCCAAGCCAGGGGTGGAAGACGAAAACCGCGGCGGCGAAAACCAGAGCCCAGGGCGCATCGAAAATCGCCAGCAACACGGGCGAGGCCCAGAACCGCGCGATCGCGTCCAGGTCACGCTGGGCCGCCAGAGCGGCAGTGTCATGCGGAGCTTGGGTCAGCCGACGGAAGGCGGCCGCCAGGACCCTGGGGTCCAGCGTCGCCTGCACGCGCGCGCCGACCCGGGCCATGATGCGGGCGCGGACATGATCAAGCAGGCCCATCACCGCGAACAGGAATGCCATCAGCAGCGTCAGCGCCAAAAGCGTTTCTTCCGACCTCGAGACAAGCACCCGGTCGTAGACCTGAAGCATGTAAAGGGGGGCGGTCAGCATCAAAAGGTTGACCAGAGCCGAAAACAGGAAGGCCGCCAGCACGGCCCGCCGCGACGTCGCACGGGCGGCGGACAGCTCGGCCAGACCGGGCGAAAGGTCAGGTGCTGTGGTCACGTGGCTTGCCATCCCCTTGTTCTTGGCGTGATCCTGCCAGCCGCGACCTCTGTGCCACGCTTCGCCGTTGTATTGGTCAAGTCACGGCCTTATGCCTTGCCAACACCGACGGAAGACTAAGCTTAGCGGGGCATTGACCGCACAATAGGATCATGGGTCTGAACATTTTCTTTATTTCCGGGCAGAAGCTGCGCAGATCGCTGGCCGCTCTTGCGGTTTCAGGTTTGGCGGCTTGTGGCGGCACGCCTTCGGGTGACGGAATCAACGACCCGTTCGAAGCCGCGAACCGCAAGGTTCACGGTTTCAACAAGGGTGTTGACCGCGCTTTGGTAGGTCCTGCCTCCAAGGGCTACGGGATCGTCCCACCGCCGCTGAAGCGCGCCGTGGGAAATGTGGCCGACACCCTGGATATACCCGGCGACATCGCGAACAACCTGCTGCAACTGCGGCTTGTCGCGGCGGCCGAGAACACGCTGCGGCTTGGCGTCAACCTGACCTTCGGCCTGGCCGGGACGCTTGATGTCTCATCCGAGCTTGGTCTCGAAGGGCGCCCGACCGACTTTGGCGAAACCCTGCACGTCTGGGGGGTCGGCGAAGGGCCTTACCTGGAACTGCCGCTCGCCGGCCCGTCGACCGTGCGCGACACCGTCGGGACCGTGGTTGACGTCGCGCTGAATCCCGTCCGGCTGGCTCTGCCCGAGAAGGAAGCGATGGCTGCGACGGCCCTCAAGCTCTTCTCACGCCTTGGTGATCGGGATCGCTTCTCGGACACGGTGGATTCGCTCCTATATGAAAGCGCAGACAGCTATGCTCAGGCGCGGCTTCTCTACCTGCAGAACCGGCGCTTCGAGCTGGGGAAACGGGTTGGGGCCGCCGAGGGCGCCAGCGACGACGGGTTCATCGATCCTTACGCCGATGCGCCAAGTGACGACGACTTCATCGACCCCTACGAGGATCCCTATGCCCAATGATCTGACCCTCTCGCGCCGCGCTTTTGCGGCAGGTGTCGCCGCCGCCGCCGTGCTGGCCACGCTGCCCCGCCCCGCCCTGGCGCTGACCGCCGAAGGGGCAAAGGGTCTGGTCGACAAGACGGTGGCGGACATCAATTCCATCATCAACTCGGGCAAGTCCGAAGGCGCGATGCTGCGCGACTTCGAAAAGCTTTTCACCCGCTACGCCGACGTCCCCACCATCGCCCGGTCTGTCCTTGGCACGGCGGCCCGTTCGGCCTCGAAGGGTCAGCTCTCTGCCTATACGAGGGCCTTCCAGGGCTACATCAGCCGCAAGTACGGTCGCCGCTTCCGCGAGTTCCAGGGCGGCAAGATCGACGTGGCCGACGCCCGCGCGGTGAAAAGCTACTACGAGGTGATCTCGATCGCCCGCCTGCAGGGCGAGTCCCCGTTCGAGGTGCGCTGGCATGTGTCCGACAAGTCCGGCAAAAGCCTGTTCTTCAACATCATCATCGAGGGCGTGAACATGCTGGCGTCCGAGCGCACCGAGATGGGCGCGCTTCTGGACCAGCGCGGCGGCGACCTCGACCGGCTGATCGCGGACCTCGACAGCCTCTGACTGGCCCCTCGTTCGGCGTCGTCTCCTGGTCGCACCGTCGCGTGGCGAAGCTGCCGCGTGGCAAAGGGCGCGGCACCCCGCCGCCCCCGGCGCGGAACGCGGGAAACCCCTGCGCTCAGATCAACATGCGCCTGGCGCGCGCAAGGCCGATCGCCGCTGCTGCGCCCAGAAGGTAAAGTACTGCAATTCTGGGTTGCATGATGGGCAGCATCAGGGACAGCCCGATCCCCATCACTGTGCCGATGATCTGCAACATCAGCGTCCCGGTTATTGCCCCGGCAAGGCCGATGGCGAAGCCGACCTTGAACACATCCTCAAGCCTGTCCCACCAGCCGTCCTCTCTGCCCAGCCACGGAAAGACAAGCCACGAGGCAGCAGCTCCTCCGACAGCACCCGAAGCGGCCACCCAGAAATCTCCGAAAGCGTCCAGCAAAAGTGGGTGGCTCAGGGCCACGGACATGCTCGCAATGGCCGCGAGGATTGCCGCCCATTCGTCAAACCGATCCCGCTTCATCCGCCGCCCCGTCCTGCCCGAATCGCAAGATGCCTGAAGATTGGGGTAGCTTTGGGCCGGAAGGACTCAGTTCCCCAGCACGTCGTCCAGCAACTGTTCCACCAGATCGCCGCCTGCGCCCTCGACCGGACCTTCCATCACCGCGCCTTCCGGCGGCGGGCCATCAAGGACCGGGACGTCCTCGGGCAGGGGGGCGGTATAGGCTTCGGGTAGCGGCTCTTCGTACTGCTCCCCGTCGAAAAGGGGTGCGTTCGGGTCGTCGAAATAGGGGACGTCCTCGGCCGCGATAGCCCCCTCGCCGCCGCCCACCGGCGCATAGGTGGAATCGGGGATTTCCTTGATCAGCGGCTTTGGCTCGACCCCGTCGTTGATCCGCACCATGACCTCGTGCCAGATTTCGGCCGGCAGGCCTCCTCCAGTCACCCCGGTGAGGGGCGAATTGTCGTCATACCCCATCCACACCCCCACCACGTAGTCAGCGGTGAAGCCAACGAACCAGGCATCCCGTGCGCTTTGCGTGGTCCCGGTCTTGCCCGCCGCCTCGCGGTCATCAAGTCGCGCTCGGCCCCCGGTGCCGGAATTCAGCACTTCGGTCATCATGTAGGTCAGCGCATGCGCGGCTTTCTCGGAAATCACCCGCTCGCCGATGCCACCGCCTGCGCCGAACAGGGGTTCGTCCATTCCCTTCAGCTTCAAGGCATTCAGCCCGAAGGGCGTCACCGAGGACCCCCCGTTCAGAATCCCGGCGAATGCGCCCGTCATGTCGATAAGTGTCGATTCCGAGACCCCGAGCGCCAGGGCCGGACCATCTGCAAAGTTCTGCGCCAGGCCGAAATCGGTCGCCACCTGCTTGACCAGATCGCGACCCACCGCCTCGGAAACCCGGACCGCCGGGATGTTCCGGCTTTCGGCCAAGGCTTGCGTCAAGGTGATCTGGCCCTTGAATTCCTTGTCGTAGTTCTGCGGACACCAGTCTCCCGACCCGGCCGTGTAAATGCACATCGGCGTATCTTCGACGAAATCCATCGGGCTGTAGCCAAGGTCCATCGCCACGGCATAGATGAAGGGCTTGAAGGTGGACCCCGTCTGCCGCAGGGCCTGCGTCGCGCGATTGAAGTCGCCTGCGTTGGGGATGTTCCGCCCACCCACCATCGCCCGCACCGCGCCGTCCGAGCTCATCACCACGATGGCGGCCTGGGCCTTCGAGCCTGCCTTGACCTTGTTCTCGAAGATCCAGGTCAGCGCCTCTTCGGACTTCTTCTGGATTTCCTGGTCCAGAGTGGTCTCGATGATCACGTCTTCCGTCGTATCGCGCGCCAGGTAATCGGGCGTCGTCTCCATTACCCAGTCGGCGAAATAGCCGCCGGCCTTCTGCTTTGCAGCCTTTGAAAGCGTGGCCGGTTTTTCCCGGGCCTCATCAGCTTCGGCCTTGGTCAGATAGCCCTGGTCTTCCATCAGCCCGATGACCACACCTGCCCGGTTCTGCGCACGTTCCAGGCTGGCCGTGGGTGCATAGGTGGACGGGGCCTTCAGCAGACCCGCCAGCATCGCCGCTTCGGCCGCGCTGACTTCCTTGGCCGATTTGCCGAAGTAGCGCTGCGCCGCGGCCTCGAAGCCCCGCGCCCCCGCGCCCAGATAGGCGCGGTTGAAGTAGATCGTCAGGATGTCTTCCTTGGAGTACTTCGTCTCCATTGCCATGGCGAAGGGCACTTCCTTGAGCTTGCGCCAGATGCCGCCCTTGCGGCAGTCCTTCTCGTAGTCCGTCTCGGATTTCCACTGTGTCGGGTCCCATCTGACGCCCAGGCACAGAAGCTTTGCCGTCTGCTGCGTGATCGTCGAACCGCCGTTGCCCTCAAACGCCCCGCGCCCTTCGGACAGGTTGATCCGGATTGCGCTGGCAATGCCGCGCGGGCTGATCCCGAAATGCCAGTAGAACCGCCGGTCCTCGGTCGCCACCACCGCATCATGCAGGTAGGGCGAGACGCTCTCGGATGTCACCATGCCGCCGTAGGTTTCGCCGCGCCAGGCAAAGACCTCGCCGTCGCGGTCCAGCAATGTGACCGATCCGCGCGCCCGTCCGTCCACGACCGCTTCCAACTCGGGCAGTTGCGCATAGTAGTACCAGACGAACCCGCCCAGGATCAGCGCTCCGATCGCCGTGCCGCGCCAGGCGATGCCCCATAGCACGCGCCAAGCGGCGACGATCAACCCCACGATCAATCCGTGCTGGCGCCGGGGCCGTGCCGGGCGCACCCGCTTTCGGGGCTGGCGTGGCGGCTCTTTCGGCGGCGCAGGCTTCCGAGGGCCGCCACCCGACGGGGCCGCGCGCGACGACGAATACCGCTTGTCTGCAACAAGGGGGCCACGCCCCCGGTCTTTCGCTGCCATGCCTGCTCTGCCACTCGCGACCCGGGCCATTCCGACCCCTTAAAGCGACATTATCCCGGATCACCCGGAAAGCGAAGTCGGGGTCGCAACGATTCGCATTGGTCCGCCGCTCATTAAATAGGCAGACCTCCCGCAAAGTGCAAAAAATGTGCACGAACCCCACGGACAGCCCTCCGCCAGGCTCAGCGTTTCCTTGTGCGACGGCAGCCTTCCCCGCCCTGATGGCCCTCGAAGGTCCACGCGCCTTTGGGCCGCCAGACAAGAGGGGATGCACGTGAAGCTCATCATTGCAGCAATCAAGCCGTTCAAGCTCGAGGAGGTCCGCGAGGCGCTGACCACCATCGGCGTGCGCGGAATGATGGTGACCGAGATCAAGGGGTTCGGCAGCCAGTCGGGCCACACCGAGATCTACCGTGGTGCCGAATATGCCGTGAACTTCGTGCCGAAGGTCCGGCTCGAGATCGTCGTCGCGGACGCCCTGTCCGACCAGGTGGTCGCGACGATCCAGAAGACGGCCAAGACCGACAAGATCGGCGACGGAAAGATTTTCGTCCTGGACGTAGAACACGCCGTGCGGGTGCGCACCGGCGAAACCGATGACGATGCGCTTTGAAAGCGTGGGGAAGGGGTAACCACTGACATGAGCAACCACATGAAACTCGCTGGCCTTGGCGCACTTGGCGCGTCGCTGTTCGCCAGCCTGCCCGCCTGGGCGCAAGAGGCGACGACCGAGGCGACTGAAGCCACCGCCGAGGTGGTCCAGGAAGTCGTCCCCGTGATGGACAAGGGTGACGTCAGCTGGATGATGGTCTCCACCGTCCTCGTCCTCTTCATGACCATTCCCGGCCTTGCGCTGTTTTACGGCGGCCTCGTGCGGTCGAAGAACATGTTATCGGTCCTGATGCAGACCACTGTCATCGCCTGCGTGATGATGATCGTCTGGGTCGTCTACGGCTATTCCTTCACGTTCGGGGGCTCGACCTCGCCCTGGTGGGGCGGCACGGGCAAGCTCTTTTTGTCCGGCGTCACCGTCGACAGCATGTCCGCCACCTTTTCGGCCGGCTACGTGATCCCCGAATACCTGTTCATCGCCTTCCAGATGACCTTCGCCGCGATCACTCCGGCGCTGATCATCGGCGCCTTTGCGGAACGGGTGAAGTTCAAGGCGGTCCTCGCCTTTTCCGTCCTCTGGGGCACCTTTTCGTACTTCCCGATCGCCCACATGGTCTGGGACGCGAACGGCTATCTCTTCGCCAAGGGAGCCATCGACTTCGCCGGCGGTACTGTGGTGCACATCAACGCCGGAATCGCGGCGCTGGTCGGTTGCCTCGTGATCGGACCGCGCCTTGGCTACGGCAAGGACAACATGGCGCCGCACTCGATGGTGATGACCATGATCGGGGCTTCGATGCTCTGGGTCGGCTGGTTCGGTTTCAACGTCGGCTCGAACCTCGAGGCCAATGGCGGCGCGACGCTGGCGATGATCAACACCTTCATCTGCACCGCCGCCGCCACGCTGGCCTGGTGCGGCATCGAAGCGATGCAACGCGGCAAGGCTTCGATGCTGGGTGCGGCTTCGGGCATGGTGACCGGCCTTGTGGCCATCACTCCGGCGTGCGGCACGATCGGCCCGATGGGCTCCATCGCGCTGGGCATCCTCGCCACGCTCGCCAGCTACTTCTTCGTGACCGTCGTGAAGCAGAAGATGAAGTATGACGACAGCCTCGACGTCTTCGGCATCCACGGCGTCGCCGGGATTGTTGGCGCGGTGCTGACCGGCGTGTTCTCGGCTGCGGCCTTTGGCGGGATCAAGGGCGACGACTACGCGATGATGTCCCAGCTCTGGATCCAGATCGAGGGCGTGCTGATCACCATCGTCTGGTCGGGCGTGGTATCCTTCATCGCCTTCAAGCTGGTGGACATGACCATCGGTCTGCGCGTGGACAACGACACCGAGCGCCAGGGTCTCGACCTCACCACCCACGGCGAGCAGGCCTACCACTCGTAAGCAGGAACGAGCCGGCGCCCGGCCACCTCCTCCCGGTGTGCCGCCGCAACCAGACGGCCCGTGGGTCCTCCCCCCACGGGCCGTTTCCTTTGGCGGCCCGCCTCTTCGTGCGACGTCGTCTTCTCGTCGGTCATTCCTCCGACCGCTGCCCGGCCCGGTGCGTCGGGGGCATCCCCCTGCGACCCCTGCATGGCGCAAGCCACCACGCGGCATCCCCCTTCCTTCGGGCAGAGCAGCTTTCGACGTCGTCGGCTCGGTCGCCAAGCGTCCGGCGCGCACCAGGGAAAAAGCGGGCGGGTCCACCCTTCAAACTTGGTCAAGCAATGATGAGCGCGAACGTGCTAACCCTTTGAGAAACCTGGACAGCCGTCCGCCGTCCTGCGTGGACAGCGGCGGGGGTGCCCAGGTCCCAGACACTCATCCCGCCCCCTTTCCCTTTCCCAAGCCCCCGTCTAGGGTCCCGCCCGGAAGGACTCCCCTATGCATCCCGAAGGCAGACCCCTGAAAGGCGTGGCCATGGTGCTGGCCGCGACGCTCCTCTTTGCGGGGGGTGATACGCTGGGCAAGCATCTCTCCATGCTCTACGCCGCACCGCTGATCCTGTCTGCGCGGTATCTGATAAACCTCGTCCTCGTGCTCGTCACCATGTGGCCCCGCCACCGCAGCGCCGTCTGGCGCACCCAGCGCACCGGTCTGGTCCTGCTGCGCGGAGTCTTGCTCGCCGTTGCGACCGTGACGATGCTGCTGGCCCTGCGCGTGATGCCCGTCGCCGAGACGGTGGCGATCATCTACATCACCCCCGTCCTCCTGATGCTGGCCTCGGGCCCGATCCTGAACGAGAAGGTCAGCCTCTTCGGCTGGGTCTGTGCCACACTTGGCTTCGCCGGCGTGCTTCTCATCGCCCGCCCCGGCAGCGGTCTCGACACCTGGGGCGTGGTCCTCTGCCTTCTCAACGCCGTCCTCGGCACCGGCTACCACCTCCTGACCCGCATCCTGACCCGAACCGAGACGACGATGGCGCTTCTTTTCCACACCGCGCTGGTGGGGTCGGTCCTCTCCGTCGGAGTCACCCTGATCGTGGGAGCGGACACCCTGCCGACCCTGCCGGACATCGGGATGATCCTCGTCTACGGCACCTTCGCGACCGTCGGCCACCTCCTCCTGACCTCGGCCTACCGCGAAGCCCCGGCCTCCACCCTCGCGCCGATCAACTACATGCACATCGCCTTTGCCACCCTGCTGGGCTGGCTGGTCTTCCAGCAACTGCCCGATGCGCTTGGCTTCGTCGGCATGGCGCTTATCGCCGTGGCGGGCCTGATGGCAGCCTGGCGCGCCAGCCGATGATGATGCGGCTGGATAAGGCTCTTGTCCGGTTTCGTCTCTCCGATCCAGAGCCGCTGGTCCAAACCGCAACCAGCACCGTCTGGAAGGTTCGCCAGTCTGACGGCAATGCCGCGATCCTGAAACTCCTGCATCCCGGCGAGACCGAGGAGTTGCGCGGTTTTGACTACCTCCAGGCGATCGGCGGACGGGGGGCGGTGCAGGTCCTCGCTTGTGAGGGCTCGGCGCTTCTGATGGAGCACTGCCCCGGCCCCTCGCTCGGGGATCTGGCCCGCGCGGGGCGGGACGACGAGGCGACCGAAGCCCTGTGCAAAGTGATCCAGGCCCTGCACGCCACCCGCCCTGATCCCAGGAACCTACAGCCCCTGATCCAGCGTTTCGCGCCACTCACCACCGCGCAATTGGCGGGTCCACTCGCGCAAGCCGCCGGAATTGCCCGGGTTCTCCTGGCCGATCCGGCCCCGAACGGCGCGCTGCATGGCGACCTCCACCACGACAACATTCTGTTCAGTCCGCGCGGCTGGCTGGCCATCGACCCCAAGGGTGTCTGGGGCGATCCGGCCTACGAACCCGCCAACGCTTTCCGCAACCCCGGCGGGCTGGGCAACCGCCTGTTCGACCCTGATCGCATCCAGAACCTGGCATACCGCTTCGCCCACCA
>JANOCQ010000339.1:0-4288 GCA_031412255.1 Paracoccaceae bacterium
TCCAGTATTCCTGGGCCTTGAAGGCCTCGATCTCCATCTCGCGCTCGACGATCAGGCGGAGGCACACCGATTGGACCCGGCCCGCGGACTTGGCGCCGGGGAGTTTCCGCCAGAGGACCGGCGACAGGGTGAAGCCCACCAGATAGTCGAGCGCGCGGCGGGCGAGGTAGGCCTCGACCAGCGGCGTGTCGATGTCGCGGGGTTCCTTCATCGCCTTGGTGACAGCATCCTTGGTGATCGCGTTGAAGGTCACCCGAGCGACTTTCTTGCCTTTCTTGAGGCTCGACGCCAATGCCTCTTTCAAGTGCCAGCTGATCGCCTCGCCCTCACGGTCAGGGTCGGTGGCGAGGATCAGGGTATCGTCGGTCTTCAGCGCCTCGACGATCGCACGGATGTGCTTTTTCGATTCGGGCGCCACCTCCCACAGCATGTCGAAGCCGTTCTCCGGGTCGACGGAGCCGTCCTTGGCGGGCAGGTCGCGGACGTGGCCGTAAGAGGCGAGGACGGTGAAATCCGGCCCGAGATACTTGTTGATTGTCTTGGCCTTGGCCGGGGATTCGACGACGACGACTGGCATTCTTCTGAAACTCCCGGGCCCGGCAAATGGCGGGGCAACATGGGGGTGTCAGAGCGGGCTTGTCAACCAGGGGGCTTTGCGGGGCTGGTCGACGTCCCGTTGCGCCCCCTCATCTTCCCGTGGAGCGGGAGGTTTGATCGTCTTAGTCCAGCCGGGCCAGCAGACCGCCGGGCTGGCGGGCAATGCGGCCGTCAAGCTCCAGCGTCAGAAGCTCTGGCGCAAGCTGGGCAGAGGTCACGTTCAGGTCGCGCATCAGCTGATCCTCGGCCACGGGGCTGGGGCCGAGGCGGTTGAGGATCATCGAGTGAAGGAGCGCCACCTCTTTCAGCGGACGCTGGGAGGCGGCGGGGCCGGGCAGGTATGGCAGACGCATCTCGGGGTCCGGTGTGGCGGTCGTGGGCGCGCCCAGTGCCTCAAGCACATCCTGCGGGCCACGGACCAGAAGCGCGCCGTCGCGGATCAGGATATTGCAGCCCGAGGCGCGGGCGTCGAACGGGTGGCCCGGCACGGACATGACATCGCGGCCGTAGTCGAGCGCGGCACGAGCGGTGATCAGGCTGCCGGACTTGGCGGCAGCCTCCACCACGATGACGGCGCGCGAAAGTCCGGCAACGATGCGGTTGCGCAGCGGGAAGTGTCGGGCCTGGGGTTCCAGGCCGGGAGGGTGTTCGCTGATCCGGCAACCTGCCGCGTCGATGGCGGCGGCAAGGGCTGCGTTTTCCGACGGATAGATCACGTCGATCCCACCGGCCATGACGGCGACCGTGCGGCCTTCTGCCTCGAGCGCGGCTTCATGCGCGGCGGTGTCGATGCCGCGCGCCAGGCCCGAGACAACGGTGAACCCGGCTTCGGACAACCCAAGGCCCAACCGCCGGGCCATGCGGACGCCCAAAGACGAGGCGTTGCGGGCACCGACCATCCCGACCGCCGGGCGGTTCAGAAGCGAGATGTCCCCCAATGCCCACAGGACAGGCGGAGCATCGGGAATCTCAACCAGCGCCTGGGGATAGTCGGGTTCCCCATGGACCAGCAGCCTGGCCCCAAGCGCGCGGCCCTGTTTCATTTCTCCCTGGACCACCCCCATCGGGCAGATCTCATAACCTTCAACCCCGGCGGCTCGGGCGATGGCGGGAAGCGCCTCAAGCGCCGCGCGGGCCGAACCATGCTCGGCCAAAAGCCGGTGATAGGTCACAGCCCCGACGCGCCGGGAGCGAACGAGGCGGAGCCGGTCGCGGCGGTCATCCTCCGTCGGGGGTGTGGGGTGTATGGGGTTCGAAAGCTGTCCGTCCGCCATCCGATGCCTCGCCTCGTTCGCTGGGGCACACTGCATCGGGAGTGGTTAACGAAGTCTGAATCGCTGTGATCGGGTCTGGAAAGGATTGAACCCGGCCGGGTTATTTGATCAAATGGTGCCAACGCGACCCTGGGGCTGGACAAACGACTCTGGCGGGGTCCTTGAGGGAGCCAGAACGATGCTGAACGCCGAAGTAGCCAAGCGCCGCGACGAAGCCATCTCGCGCGGGGTGGGGATGATGACGCAGATCTACGCGGATCGGGCGTTGAATTCCGAGATCTGGGACATCGAGGGCAACCGCTACATCGACTTTGCGGCCGGGATCGCGGTGGTGAACACCGGACATTGCCACCCGAAGGTGATGGCCGCCGTGGCGAACCAGATGACGCGGTTCACCCACACCTGCCACCAGGTGATGCCCTATGAAAACTACATCCGGCTCGCCGAACGCCTGAACGACAAGGTGCCGGGGCCCTGGAAGAAGAAGACGATCTTCGTCACCACCGGGGCCGAGGCCTGCGAGAACGCGATCAAGATCGCCCGCATCGCCACGGGACGGAACGCGGTCATCGCCTTCGGCGGCGGCTTCCACGGCCGGACCTTCATGGGCATGTCGCTGACCGGCAAGGTCGAGCCCTACAAGAAGGGCTTCGGGTCGATGATGCCCGACGTCTTCCACGTCCCCTTCCCGATGGAGCCGCATGGCATTTCCACCAAGGACGCGATGGCGGGGATCGAAAAGCTGTTCAAGGCCGACCTTGACCCGGCCCGCGTCGCGGCGATCATCTTCGAACCCGTGCAGGGCGAAGGCGGGTTCTATCCTGCACCGACCGATCTGGTGCGGGCCATCCGCAACTTGTGCGACCAGCATGGCATCGTGATGATCGCCGACGAGGTGCAGACGGGCTTTGCGCGGACCGGGGCACTGTTCGCGATGGAAGCGCATGGCGTTGCGGCGGATCTGACCACGATGGCCAAGGGTCTGGCGGGCGGGCTGCCGCTGGCTGCTGTCACCGGCAAGGCCGAGTTGATGGATGCGGCCAATCCGGGCGGTCTGGGCGGCACCTATGCCGGCAACCCCTTGGGCATCGCGGCTGCAAATGCCGTGCTGGACGTGATCGAGGAGGAAGACCTTTGCGCCCGGGCGAACGAGCTTGGGTCCCGGCTGAAGCAGCGGCTGGAAGCGATCCGCTCCACGGCGCCGGAAATCGTGGACATCCGCGGCCCCGGTTTCATGGTCGCGGTGGAATTCGCCAACCCTTCGACGCATGAGCCCGACGCGGGCTTCACCGGGCGGGTGCGGCTTGAGGCGCTGAAACGCGGTCTGCTGCTGCTCACCTGCGGCGTTTACGGCAACGTGGTCCGCTTCCTGGCACCGATCACCATACCCGACGCGCATTTTGCCGAGGCGATGGATATCCTGGAAGCCTCGGTCGCGGCTGCGCGCCAGTCCTGACCTTAGGGTCCACGCGGGAACTAACTGGCCGATCCGGAGTTGTACGTTCAGCAACGGATCGGTCGGTTTCCGCGCATCGTGCCAATTTCCTGGCGCAAGGCGGGGGGCAGACAAGTACTGTCCGTCCGCAGACTCACAATTCGGAGCAACAAGATGAATCGACTTCTCCTCTCCCTTCCTCTGCTGGCGCTGCCCCTGATGGCCTGCACTCCGGCCGAGCAGAACGCGGCACTGGGCGCGGTCGGCGGTGCAGCCGTTGGCGCGGCGGTGTCCTCGGATGACGACCGCGAAAAGGGCGCCATCGTCGGTGCCGTGGTTGGCGTGGCCGCCTCGCAGCTGCTTGGCCCCGTGCCGCAGCGGACCGGCAAGTGTTACTACCGCGACCAGTACGGCAACCGCTTCATCGCGGACTGCCGCTAAAACCTTTCGCCCCGGCCCCGTTGTGGGCCGGGGCAGACCCCTTTCGGACACGGGGTGAAGGGGCTAGAAGGGCGGGCAATCCGCAATCAGGCCGCTTATGTCCGACCTTTCCCCAGGCATCGAACTGAGTTCAGCTGTCGTCAGCTTGGGCGGTCGCAGGGTGCTGGACGGCCTGACGCTTCGGCTGACAGAGGCGCGGATTGGTGTCCTCGGACGCAATGGGTCCGGCAAGACGACGCTTCTCCGCCTGATCGCGGGGCTGATTGCTCCCGATGCAGGGATGGTCCGGGTGGACGGGTTTGATCCCTTCGCCGACCGGAAGGCGGCGTTGGCGGCGCTCGGTATCCTTTTTCAGAACCCGGATCACCAGATCCTGTTTCCGACGGTCGAAGAAGAACTGGCGTTCGGCCTTCGGCAACAGGGTCGGACGGCAGCCGAGGCCGGGCAACTGGTGGCGAACCTGCTTCAGGCAGAGGGACGCGCGCATTGGGCAAAGGCGCCGGTCACCAGCTTGAGCCAGGGGCAACGGCATTACCTTTGC
>JANOCQ010000340.1:0-7020 GCA_031412255.1 Paracoccaceae bacterium
CAGACCCGCTCGGCCTCACGGCGCAATGCCGCAGACGCGTTCACGGTGACGGCCTTGGCCGCGCCCGCCCAGACCGCAATGTCGGCAGTAGCATCCCCCGCATAGGTGAATGCGCCAGCCCCATATTGACGCTCCAGAAAGGCCGCCTTTGCACCGGACTTCAGATTGTCTTGCCCGTTGGATCCGTGCACCTCGTCAAAGATGCCAAGGTGGCGTGCGATCTGGTCTGCGAGCTTCTGATCTGTCGCCGTGACGAGCACAGCCCGCCCCCCGTCCTGTCGCCAGCGCTCGATATACGCCAGAACATCGGGATCATAAGGAAGGGTCAGCACATCTACGCTAGACGCTTCGGCCAGATAGCGCTTCAAAGAAGCCTTGCCCTTCTTCACTGCAATCAGGGATAGCAGCGGGCTACGCCAATTCCGTCCGAAGGCTGACCAGAAGGTTTCGAAAAGCATGTCGCCCTGCAGCAGCGTGCCGTCGAGGTCGACCACAAGAACGTCAGTCATTTCACTTTTCAAAAACGCACAGCTCCAAAGTCGTGGTCAACGTTTACCCGGGTCAATCCTTACATTGCCGGTCGGTTCGTCAAGCAACATTGGCGCTCTTCCCACTCTTTCCACCGGAAATAGTCGTGCAACGGCACACAAAGCCGTCCTGGCTGCATGAATCCGCGCAGGCGATTGCCTTTGCGCGCTGTCCGACCGGACGGATTGCGGGTCGCTGGAATAAGGGAGGAACACTCTGGAGGCGGGTACCGGAATCGAACCGGTCTTCACGGATTTGCAATCCGCTGCGTAACCTCTCCGCCAACCCGCCGCGAGAGTGGGTGTGGGATAGCGGAAGGCAGCGACGGCTGCAAGGGCTTCCTCCGGTCGGTCGCAGTCTTGACTTGCCGCAGGGTGCCGCAGATTGTCCGGCCCGAGCAGGGCAGGTTGAAGCAGGTCGGGGCGTGCAGAATATCCTCATCACCGGAAGCGCAGGCTTCATCGGGTTTCACCTGGCACGGCACCTGCTTGCGGCAGGTCACCGGGTGCATGGCTATGACGGATTTACGCCCTACTACGATGTTTCGCTGAAAGAAAAGCGGCATGCCATCCTGAACGGGATGCCAGGGTTCACCGCGACCGAAGCAATGGTTGAAGACGTGGCGACCCTGGTCCGCGTCGGAAGCGACTTTGCACCCGATGTCATCATCCATCTCGCCGCGCAGGCTGGAGTGCGCTACAGCCTGACGCATCCCCGGTCCTATGTGGAAACGAATTTCACCGGCACGTTCAATGTGTTGGAGCTGGCGAAGCTGTGCCGGGTCAAGCACCTTCTGATCGCTTCCACTTCTTCGGTCTACGGTGCCAACCCCAAGATGCCCTTCGCCGAGACTGACCAGACCGACCATCCACTGACCGTCTATGCGGCAACAAAGAAGGCGGTAGAGGCGCTGTCGCATTCCTATGCGCACTTGTGGGACTTGCCGGTCACGCTTTTCCGCTTCTTCACTGTCTACGGGGCCTGGGGTCGCCCGGACCTTGCCTATTTCAGTTTTGCCAAGGCAATTCTGCAAGGCCAGCCCATCGACGTGTACAACCACGGCGAGCTGTGGCGCGACTTCACGGCGGTGGAGGATCTGGTCGAGAGCGTCAGCCGCCTGATCCCACTTGCCCCCCCCCGTTTGGCAGCGCGTGGATCGCCGGTCGAGGGTGACAGCCTCAGTCCCGTCGCTCCGCACCGGATCGTCAATGTCGGCAACTCTGACAAAATCCACCTGATGGAGTTCATCGGCACACTGGAAACCCTGCTGGGGCGGAAAGCCACCTGCAATTTCCTGCCCATGCAGCCCGGCGACGTGCCGGCCACCTGGGCGGACTGTTCGCTGCTGGAGCGGCTGACAGGCTTCAAACCGGAAACCGACCTTGCCACCGGCCTTGGTCGCTTCGTAGAGTGGTACCGCGACTACTATCGGGTCTGACTGGCTCTATCGGCGACGTTGCTCTGGTCCTAAGCGGGCTGGGTGCAATCCCTGATACTGGCGCGCGAAACGCATTCGAAAGGACAGGCCATGGAAGGCTTTGCAGGCATGAACGACATTGGTGCCGTGGTCGAGGCCGACCGCGCCCATGTCTGGCACCACCTCTCGCAGCACAAGCAGTACGAGACCGTCGATCCCCGCGTCATTGTCGAGGGCAAGGGGATGCGGGTCTGGGATGCCAAGGGCAAGGAACACCTGGATGCGGTCTCGGGTGGCGTCTGGACGGTCAACGTCGGCTACGGCCGCGAAAGCATTGCCAACGCCGTCCGCGACCAGTTGATCAAGCTTAACTATTTCGCGGGCGCTGCGGGGTCGATCCCCGGGTCGCTGTTCGCACAGAAACTGATCTCGAAGATGCCCGGGATGAGCCGCGTCTACTACTCGAACTCGGGCTCCGAGGCGAACGAGAAGGTCTATAAGATGGTGCGCCAGATCGCGCACCGGCACCATGGCGGCAAGAAGTGGAAGATCCTGTATCGTGATCGCGACTATCACGGCACCACGATCGCCGCCCTTGCCAGCGCCGGCCAGGACCAGCGCGCCATGCAGTACGGACCGTTCCCGGACGGTTTCGTCCGCGTGCCGCATTGTCTGGAATACCGTGCGCAGTGGGACGTCGAGGCTTACGGTCAGCGTGCGGCCGACGCCATCGAGGAAGTGATCCTGCGCGAAGGTGCCGACAGCATCGGTTGCCTGATCCTGGAGCCCGTCACCGCAGGCGGCGGGGTCATCGTGCCGCCCCAGGGTTACTGGGAACGGGTGCAGGAGATCTGCAAGAAGTACGACATCCTTCTTGCCATCGACGAAGTTGTCTGCGGCGTCGGTCGCACCGGCGTCTGGTTCGGCTATCAGCACTACGGGATCAAGCCCGACTTCGTGACCATGGCCAAGGGTGTCGCCTCGGGCTACGCCGCGATCAGCTGCACGGTGACGACGGAAGCCGTCTTCGACATGTTCAAGGACGCCCCCACCGATCCGATGAGCTATTTCCGCGACATCTCCACCTTCGGCGGCTGCACCTCCGGCCCTGCGGCGGCGCTGGAGAACATGCGCATCATCGAGGACGAGGGGCTGCTCGCCAATACCCTGGCAATGGGTGACTACTGCCTGTCGAACCTGTCCGCGCTGATGGACAAGCACAAGGTCATCGGCGACGTCCGCGGCAAGGGGTTGTTCCTTGGGGCCGAGCTGGTGGCCGACCGGACGACGAAACAGCCGGTGGAGGAAAAGCAGGTCCAGGCCGTCGTGGCCGACTGCATGGCGCAGGGGGTGATCATCGGCGCCACGAACCGGTCGATTCCGGGACTGAACAACACGCTGTGCCTCAGCCCCGCACTGATCGCGACGAAGGACGACATCGACGAGATCACCGGGGCGATTGATGCCGCGCTGACCCGGGTTTTCGGATAGGTCCGGTCGCTTTTGAGCGGAGGGGTGTCCCAGGTGGACCCCTTTCGCTCAAGAGTCCACGGAATGAATGCTTAAGGGTGGGTGAGCGACTTCGAGAAGACGTTCACCACCACCACCCCGACCAGGATCAGGCCAAGCCCGATCATCGCCGCAAGATCGAGGGTCTGGCGATACCAGATCCAGGCGACAGCGCTGATCAGGACGATGCCCATCCCCGACCAGATCGCATAGACGATTCCCGTCGGCATCACCCGCAGGGGGTAGGACAGGAGCCAGAAAGCGATAACGTACCCCACGACGGTAACGACCGATGGCCAGAGCCTGGTAAAGCTGTCCGACCGCGACAGGGCGGTAGTGGCGATGACCTCTGCCATGATGGCAAGGGCGAGGATGGCGTAGGTCTTGGTCATTGCAAGCTCGGCCGTGTTGGGTCCGGTTCCGGGGACACAGAGATCGGCCTAGCAGGCGACTGGCCCGCAAGAGCGCTGGAACGCGCCTGAACGGGCGACGATTGCGGCGTTCAAAGGCGCAGCCGCAGGCGCGGGCGAAGCGCCTCCTGTGACAGGATTAGGCCACCCCATAGCGGCGGCGAGCTTCCTTGAAGCTCATCAGCTTGCCTTCGACCGTATCCCAGAGATGCAGGTTCACTGAGGCCAGGCTTTCCCATACCGTCAGGCGCTGCGCTTCGGCGAGTGTCCGGTGGTCGCGGATGACCTCGGGCAGGCGGTAGAAGGGGATGCGGGAATAAAGGTGGTGGACATGGTGGATGCCGATGTTGCCGGAAAACCAGCGCAGGGTCTGCGGCAGGATATAGTGCGACGACCCCTCGAGCGCGGCGTCATGCAGCTGCCAGTCCTCGCCCTTTGACCAGTGTGTTTCCTCGAACTGGTGCTGGACATAAAAGAGCCAGACCCCCAGGGTCGCAGCGATCAGCGAAGTGGGCAGGTAGATCAGAAGCACGGGCCAGAAGCCGCCGAACCAGATCAGGAGGCCCACCGTGATCCCGATCATCGCGTTGGTGCCCATTGCGCTGGTCCAGTAGCGCCAGCCGGATTTCATCAGGCCGAGGGGCAGACGGTTCTGCAGCAGGAACAGGTAGCTTGGGCCAAGCACGAACAGCACGACCGGGTTGCGGTAAAGCCGGTACATCAGGCGGCCGAACCAGCCCCGTGCCCGGTATTCCTCGATCGTCAGGGTCAGCACGTCGCCGATGCCGCGCGCATCAAGGTCGCCGTGATGGGCGTGGTGGATCGAATGGGTCCGACGCCAGACGGCATAGGGGGTCAAGGTCAGCACACCCAGAGTCCGGCCGATCCAGTCCTGCGCCGTGCGGTTGGCAAGGAAGGCACCATGGCCGCAATCGTGCTGGATGATGAAGATGCGGACCAGAAATCCACCATTCAGCATGGCCAGCACCAGCGCCAGCCAAGGGCTGACCGACAGCGCCATCCAGGCCAGGACCCAGAGCGCCAGGAACGGCACCAGGGTCGCGGCCAGCTCCCACAGGCTGCGGTGGGTCGAGGGTTCGCGGTAGCGGGCGAGGGTGGTCAGCCAGTCGCGAGCTGGGCGGGCGGCGGCATTCGTATCGGGCATCTGGGCCTGTAGCATTCCCTCCGGCTATGCCGCGGCGGGGTCGGCGTGGCCTTTTGTAGACTGCGCGAAAGCGGGCCTACGCATTCGGCGTGCTTTGGGTTAGGCGACACGGGGGCGAAGATCAACCGAATTGATGCGCGCGGCCAGTCACGTCCCGGCGATGTCTCTGCCCGGTCACGCTTGACTCCGGCGCGACCGATGCCGCTTGATCCGGCCAATCCAAGCCCGTGGTGCCATGGCTGCCATCCCTGTCGAAGCCTTTTACCTGACGCCCGGCGCCACCGGATCACTGCAACAGCAGATCCGGGCGATGGTCACGCAAGGCATCCTTGCAGGCCGCTTCCGTCCCGGCAGCAGGATGCCCTCGTCCCGCGGCTTGGCCGAGCATCTTGGCGTCAGCCGGATCACCGTGACGCTTGCCTATGCCGACCTCGTGTCCTCCGACTACCTGACATCCGCGGGGCGGTCGGGCTATTTCGTTTCTGACACAGCGCCCTTGGCGCCCGAGTTTCCCAAGGCACAAACGCGGATCGAGGCGATTGATTTCAAGGGCCTCACGGGGGGGCGCTTTGGTCTTGTCCCCAAGGTGGAACGGCCCGAGGACTGGGACCGCTATCCCTATCCCTTCATTTACGGTCAGGCCGACCCGACGCTGTTTGACCACCAGAACTGGCGGCAATGCGCCCTGCGTGCCCTGGGCAAGCGCGATTTCGCGGCGCTGACCACAGATTACTATGAACGCGACGACCCCCTGCTGATCCAGGAACTCCTGCGCACGATTCTGCCCCGGCGCGGGATCGCGGCGCGGGAAGATGAGGTGTTGCTCACCTTGGGGGCGCAAAATGCACTTTGGATCGCCGCGACGGCCCTGCTGGGCCCCGGGCGGCGGGCGGTGGTGGAGAACCCCGGTTATCCGGCCTGGCGCGCCATCGTAGCTGCGACCGGGGCTGCGGCGGTGCCGATGGATGTCGATGCTTTGGGCCTGCCGGTGCAGGGCATTGCGGCGGATGTGATCTTCACGACGCCGTCACACCAGTGCCCGACCAACGCCACCATGCCGGTTGATCGCCGCGTGGCATTGCTGGAATATGCCGAGGCGCAGGGCCTTGTCATCATCGAAGACGATTACGAGTTCGAGATGTCCTTCCTGAAACCTGTCGCCCCGGCGCTGAAGTCGCTGGATCGCGGCGGGCGGGTGATCTACGCCGGCTCCTTTTCCAAGTCGGTCTTCCCCGGACTGCGGTTGGGGTATCTCGTCGGCCCCCCCGGTTTCATCGCCGAGGCAAGGGCTTTGCGCGGGCTGATGCTGAAGCACCCGCCCGGCCATATCCAGCGGACGATGGCGTATTTCCTGGGGCTTGGACATTATGACGCTTTGGTCAACCGGATGAAGAACGCGTTCCGGCGGCGGCGGCAGGCGATGGCCGACGCGATTGCAGCCGAAGGATTGGAGGTCGCGGGGCAGGGCGGCTTTGGCGGCTCCAGCTTCTGGATGCGCGCGCCGGAAACGGTGGATACCGAAGCCTTGGCATTGCGGCTTCGGGGCGACGGTGTGCTGATCGAGCCGGGCCGAGCGTTTTTTGCAGGTGACGGGCCGCGGAATTTCTACCGGCTGGCCTATTCCTCGATCGGCTTGCCACGGATTGCAGAAGGGGTGGCGCGCATTGCCCGCGCCCTGCGCTAAAGGAAGACACCGACTCTGTTCGCCCCCGTCCGTCCGCCCAGGGATACGTCAGACAGAAGACGGCTGGCACTACTGCGGTCCACCGTCTGGCCCTAAGCGCGGAATGTTCTGGGCAGTAGGGTGCGCACCAAAAGCCGCCTGCGGCTGCAAGGGATATGGAGAGACGCGATGAAGATGACGACCGAGGAAGCCTTCGTGAAGGTGCTACAGATGCACGGGATCGAGCATGCGTTCGGGATCATCGGCTCGGCCTTCATGCCGATCAGTGACATCTTCCCCAAGGCGGGGATCACCTTCTGGGACTGCG
>JANOCQ010000341.1:0-37161 GCA_031412255.1 Paracoccaceae bacterium
CGGCAAAGGCCGCGTTCCCCTCGAAGAACGCGTAGCAGTGCGGGCCTTCCACCATCTCGACCCCTAGCCGGTCGCAGGCGGCCTTCAGCAACCCTCCTGTCCCGCAATCGGCGTAGACCACGAAGACCGTCTCATAGGCACCTCGAGCGGTCGCAACAGCTTCCTCGACAGCGGGAATGATCTTGTCTGGCCAGAGATGCAGCTTGGCCGGCAGACATTGCAGGTCCATGTGCGCCCAGCCGTTCGCCGCCTTCAGCGCCAGCACCTCATGTGCCAATGCCCCGCAGGCGATCAGCAGGATCCGGCCCTGATGCTCAGGCGAAAGCCCCGTCTCGGAAAGAGTGAGGTCGTCCATGGCAAGCCTTATCGGCTGACGCGGGTCCAGGTCAGGATGATGCTTGCCGAGAGTGCGGCAAAGGCCAGGGCCGCGAAGGGAACCCCGGTCCATAGCGCCAGCCAGATGGTAAGTCCGGCTGTCACGATCACCAGAGCAATCAGTCCAAGAAAGTGAGTCAAGGGCATTGCGCGCCTCCTTGTCACTCAATCTGCGCTTCGGCAGGACCCAAGACAAGCCCCTCCCGAATCACAGGCGTGTGTCAGCCGTTAAGCTGGTTGTGCTTGCGCGCGACCCAGGCCTTGGCGGTTTCCACTGCCACAGCCGCGTCGCGGCAATAGGCGTCGGCGCCGATCGCCTTACCGAACTCTTCGTTCAGGGGCGCACCGCCGACAAGGATGATGTAATCCTCGCGGAGCCCCTTTTCCTTCATCGTGTCGATCACGACCTTCATGTAGGGCATCGTTGTGGTCAAAAGCGCGGACATCCCCAGGATGTCAGGCTTTTCGGACTCCAGCGCTTCCAGGTATTTCTCGACCGAGTTGTTGATCCCCAGGTCCTTCACCTCGAAACCCGCGCCCTCCATCATCATCGCGACGAGGTTCTTGCCAATGTCGTGGATGTCGCCCTTCACGGTGCCGATCACCATCTTGCCCATCCGCGGTGCACCGGTCTCGACCAGCAGCGGCTTCAGGATGAACATGCCGGCCTTCATCGCATTGGCGGCGAGCAGGACTTCGGGCACAAAGAGGATGCCGTCGCGGAAGTCCGCGCCCACGATGGTCATCCCGGCGACCAGCGCCTTGGTGAGCACATCGTAGGGCGTCCAGCCACGGGCGATCAGCAGGTTGACCGCCTCTTCGATCTCTTCCTTCAGCCCGTCGTAAAGGTCGTCGTGCATCTGCAGCACAAGCTCGTCGTCCGACAGCTCGGAAAGGATGATCTCGTCTTCGTCGGCCATGACTTGTGCTCCAAGCGGAAGGGATTGGATGGTGATGGTCGCAAACCGACCGGGTCACTATGCGGCAAGCGACATACACCGGATGAAAGCCGACAGAAAGCCATCCCGGACGGGAAAGTTGTGGCAAGTGTTCTTCATTCGTTCTATAAAGGGCCCATGACCCGAAATGCAAGCATCCTGCCCGGCCAGCGCCTTCGTGCGCGGGGGGCCGAAAGCAACCGGTCCGGTCGGTTCGAGGCAACCAACCGCGAGGCGTTCGATGACGGCTGGGAGCTGGCCGAGGAGGACCGTCTGGTCGCGACCGAGGTTCGCCTGGAACGCCCCCGCTCCGCCCTGACCTTCAACCGCTCCCCCGACGTGCCCTTCGACCGCTCGATCAACCCTTACCGGGGCTGCGAACACGGCTGCATCTACTGTTTTGCCCGGCCGAGCCACGCCTTCCTGAACCTTTCTCCGGGCCTCGACTTCGAAACCCGTCTCATCGCCCGCCCGGGCATCGCAGAGGTCTTGGACGCCGAGTTGCGCCGTCCGTCCTACAAGGTTGCTCCGGTGGCCATCGGGACCAATACAGACCCCTATCAGCCCATCGAACGCGAATACGGACTGATGCGCGAGGTGCTTCAGGTGCTGTCGGCCTTCCGCCATCCGGTCTGGATCACCACCCGCGGCACCACGATCGAGCGCGACATCGACCTGATTGCCGGAATGGCCGCCGAAGGGCTCGCTTCTGCGTCGATCTCGGTCACAACGTTGGACGAGGGTTTGGCACGGAAGATGGAACCCCGCGCGCCCGCCCCGAAACGCAGGCTCCAGATGATCCGTCGGCTGGCCGAGGCCGGGGTGCCGGTCCGCGTCCAGGTTTCGCCCCTGATCCCCGCGCTGACCGATCATGAGCTGGAGGCGGTGATGGAAGCGGGCCGGGACGCCGGGGCGCGGGCTTCCAACTCCATCCCTTTGCGCCTGCCGCTAGAGGTGTCGGGGCTCTTCCGCGACTGGCTGGCCGCGACCGTCCCCGACCGGGCCGAGCGTGTGATGGGCCGGGTCCGCCAGCTGCACGGCGGGCGCGACTACGACCCGGAGTTCGGGAAGCGGATGCGCGGCGAGGGTCCGTGGGCCGATCTGATCCACTTGCGGGCAGAAGTGGCCCGCAAGCGGTTGGGGCTTGAAGAAACCCTGCCGGCCCTACGCGCCGATTTGTTCGCTCCTCCGCCAAAGGCAGGCGACCAGTTGACGCTGTTCTAGGCCGCCCCAGGCTGGACCAAATTCCTCAAGCAAGGAATTTGACAAGATCCGTCCTCAAGGATTCTGATCCGGGCGCTGCGGTTCAACCCCGCCGACCGCGGCGTTCCCGACGGCCCGCGCCCGCATCATCGCCCGTCCCGTCCGAGGCCGAAGAGAACCCTCCCAGCTTCGTTTGGATCACTTCCAGTGACGGCCGGTTGCCCTTGGGACGGCTTTCCAGCGCCACCCGCATCGCGCGGAGGTGTTCCGGCATCGTGCCACAGCAGCCGCCGATGATCCGCACACCGGCATCCCGTGCCAGGACCGCGTATTCCGCCATCAGTTCCGGCGTCCCGTCATAGTGGATATGGCCATCGTGATACTTCGGGATACCCGCATTCCCCTTGGCAATGATCGGACGTTCAGACCCCGTGGCTGCAAAGCCCAGCACGGTGCGCATCAGGTCCGACGCGCCAACGCCGCAGTTCGCGCCAAAAGCGATGGGCGGGTTCACCAGCCGTTCCACCAAGTCGGCCATCGTGGCCGAAGTTGTGCCCATCATCGTGCGACCGGCAGTGTCAAAGCTCATCGTCCCGCACCAGGGCATGTCGGCCCGCAGCGCCGCATCGGCCGCCGCGCGGTATTCTTCCGGGGCGGAAATCGTCTCGACCCAAAGGACGTCCGCCCCGCCCTCTTTCAAAGCCTCGGCCTGCTCGTGAAAGATCTCGACAGCCAGGTCGTGCGTCAAGGTCCCCATCGGCTCGAATATCTCGCCAGTCGGACCGATCGAGCCCGCCACCACCACCGGACGGCCGGCCTTGTCCGCGATTTCGCGGCCCAGCTCGGCACCGATCCGGTTCAACTCGCCCACGCGACCTTGCGCCTGGTGCAGCTTCAGCCGCGCCGCGTTGCCTCCGAAAGTGTTTGTCAGGAAAAGGTCCGACCCGGCCGCTACCGCATCGCCATAAAGCTTCAGGATGTTGGCAGGCTTGTCGACGTTCCAGAACTCCGGCGGCTCTCCCGAGGACAACCCCATATTGAAGAGGTTCGTCCCCGTCGCCCCATCGGCCATCAGCCAGTCGCGCGAGGCAAGCATCCGGGTCAAAGCATCGGTCATTTCGAAGTTCCTCCAGGCGGACCTATCCTGCTCCTCTGCCATGGGTTGCGACCAGAGGCAAATTCATATTCCAACCCGCCTACCGCCGTCGGCCCCAGACGACAGAGCATTGCGGAGCCTCGACGCCCCGCCAAGATATCCTGCCGCGCCTGGCCCTCGCCACTCAAGCGACCGGCTACCGCGCAAGCAGGATGGCGACCCGGGCACCGCGTCAGTTGCGCAATAAAAAGCACGGTCCCAAGGTGGGACCGCGCGTGTCGACAAGATCAGACGCTTAGATTTCGGACATCAGCTGCGCTTTGGCGACGGGCAGCATCTCCATCATCTTGGCGCGCACCTCTTCGGCGCTGGCCTTGCCGGCGAGGTCGGCCACAACCTTGCGCACGACATCCTCGTCGCCTGCTTCCTCGAAGTCCGCGCTGACGACTTCCAGCGCATAGGCCGCCGCAGCCTCGTCGGACTTGCCCATCAAGCCAGCAGCCCAAAGACCCACCAGCTTGTTGCGCCGCGCCTCGGCCCGGAACTGCATTTCGCTGTCATGGGCAAATTTCGCCTCGAAGGCATTCTCGCGGTCGTCGAACGTGGTCATGGGCTCCCCCGGACAAGCTTCGGCTCCCATCCATATGCCCCTCCCGCCGTGCTGCTGCAAGCCCCCTTGGCCGCGGGTCCGGACGCTCTCGCCTTGCGGGTATGGCCCCCTTGGACTATAGCCCAAGGAAAGCGGTTTGAAGGGCGAAGCCCTGGCAACGCCCCCCTGGTCGAGTGAAGCATGGCACGGCGCAAGAAGGTCTACGAAGGCAAGGCCAAGATCCTGTACGAAGGACCCGAGCCTGGCACTCTGATACAGTATTTCAAGGACGATGACGCGCCCTCCGTCGCGGCCCCTGCCTCGCGGGAAGGCAAGGGCGTGTTGAACAACCGGCTGTCCGAGTTCTTCATGGCCGGCCTGAACCAGATCGGGGTGCCGACGCACTTCATCCGCCGCATCAACATGCGCGAGCAACTGGTCCGCATGGCAGAGATCATTCCGCTGGAAGTGGTCGTGCGGAATTTTTCGGCTGGCCCGATGACGACGCGGCTTGGCATCCCCGAGGGAACGCAACTGCCGCGCCCCATCGTCGAATATTACTACAAGGACGACAAGCTGCAGTCGCCCCTGGTGGCAGAGGAGCATATCGTCGCGTTCAACTGGGCCAACCAGCAGGACCTGGACGATATCGTCGCGCTTTCTCTACGGGTGAACGACTTCCTTTCGGGCGTCATGATGGGCGTCGGGATCCGACTTGCGGATTTTCGCATCGAGGTCGGCAGGATCTGGGAAGGCGATTTCATGCGCCTGATCGTGGCGGACGAGATCAGCCCGGACAGCTGCCGCCTGTGGGACATGCGCCAGCCGGAACGCCCCGATGGCACGATCCCCGACCCGCAGCCGATGAACGACGTCTACACCGAGCTTGCCCGACGGCTGGGCGTCCTGCCGACAAATATCACGCACACGACGAAACCGACGCTGATCAACTGACCGGCTTGTCGCCCGCCCGACGCTTCGCTAAGGACGGGCCACAGCAACTCTGGAGGCCTCGATGAAAGCCCGCGTCACTGTCATGCTGAAATCCGGCGTCCTTGATCCACAGGGCGAGGCTGTGCGCCACGCGCTTGGCTCGCTGGGGTTCCAGGGCGTGTCAGGCGTGCGACAGGGCAAGGTGATCGAACTCGACCTTGCCGAGACCGACCGTTCCAGGGCCGAGGCGGACGTCAAGACAATGTGCGACAAGCTGCTCGCCAACACGGTAATCGAAAGCTACCGCGTAGAGCTTCTCTGACATCCGAAGGTGGGCGCATCGCCCGCGCAAGGCGGCAGTCCGGACCTACCGTCTGGACACCCGCAGCCAGATCCCGTCGCGCGCCCGGACCGTCAGATGGGCGACCGGGACCGGCACCCTGTCCGCCATGGCCTCGAACCGGAACGCCCGGACCAGATGCGCCAGCATCAGAGTGCCCTCCAGCATCGCGAAGCCCGCCCCGGGGCAGACCCTGGGGCCGCGCGAGAATGGCAGGTAGCCGCCCTGCGGGACCTCCCTGCCCCAGCGGTCCGGGTCAAAGCCATCCGGATCGTCCCACAGCCGTTCATGCCGGTGCAGGTGCCAGGGGCTGATCACGACCTGCGCCCCCTTCGCCACCGCCCGCCCCCGAAACTCCTCCGGCCGCGCCGCCTCGCGCACCAGCATCGGCACCGGCGGATACAGCCTCAGCGCTTCGCGGAACACATCGCGCGTATAGCGCAGCGATCCAACCACCGCGAACTCTGGCCGCAGGGCCACCGCCTCGACGGCCACCTTCTCTTGCGCCTCGGGATGCGTCGCCAGCAGATAAAGCGCCCACGCCAAGGCCGAGGCACTGGTCTCGTGCCCCGCCAGGAAGAAGATCGCCACCTGGTCGACCATCTCTTCGGTCTGAAACCGCTCTCCCGTCACCGGGTCGGGCGTGGTCATGATCTTCGTGGCCAGATCGTCGGGTGCCTCGCCTGACCTGACGGCCACCGTCCGCGCCGAGGTCAGATCCCGAATCAGTTCCCGGATGACCGCTGCAGAGCGCTTGGTCGCTCTTCTGTGCAGGCGGGGAAACCAACGTGGCAGGCGCAGAAAGGCGCCAAGGTTAAGGATCGGTGCCGATCTTTGATAGGCGCGAAACTCCCGGAAGACCGCCTGCGCCACCTGGTCCTCGATCGGGATCGAGAAGAGCGTGCGGAAGATGACATCCGCTGCCGCATGGCTGGCAGCCAACTCGGCCTCGACATCGCCCGGAACCATCCTCGCAACGGCCGCATCGCAGGCCGCCCAGATCGCCGGGAACGCCTGTTTCAGTCGGCCACCCTCGAAAGCCGGGTCGATGATCCGGCGCTGGTGCAACCATTCCTCCCCGTTGGTGACAAAGACCGACCGGCCGAGCAAAGGCCGCAAGCCCTCCGTAACCCGCTCCGACTTCGGGAAATCCCAGGGCCGCTCCTCCAGGACCTGCCGGACCAGCGCCGGATCGTTGCAGAGGTAGCTTCGGAAGAACGGCGTCCGGAACTCGGCCATCCAGGCCCGGTAGAGCCGCGCCGGTTGCGCCGACAGGATATCCTGCCGGAACGCACGCAAATGGCCAAGAAGCGCGACCGTATCGGCCCGCGGCTTTGGCTTCGGCGGGGTCATGCTGCATCCCGGTAGGGACTGTGTGGCTTGGTGATCCGGCTGGCCGAGGGGCTGCGGCGGCGGAAGCGCTTTCGCAAAGACACCGGCCCCGCGGTGATCTGGAAATAGTCGTAATCTCCCGGTCGGTCGAAGGCGCAGAGATACTGGAAATGCAGCCGGAAATACCGCCGTTTCAACGCCTGCCAGCGCTCGGGGCTCAGCGTCTGGGTAAATGCCGCCGAGATCACCAGGGGCCAGCGTTGGGCCGAGGTCGCAACACCGCTGACCGCCACCGGGTCGCACAGCGCAAAGCTGCAACCGTCGCTTGGCGCGGTTACGTCCACCCAGGCCACGTCGGCGCATTCCGAAAGACAGCGCAGGTCGGCCCGCAGCCGCTGCGCGCTCGGCAGGAACGAGGCCATCGGCACCGCCTGGCCCAGGCTCAGAAACGACAGCACCGGACGCTCGGGCAACCCCTCGCGGATCAGGTCGGCCAAGACCGACACGCCGATATGCACACCAGAGGAATGGCCAACGACCAGCACCTCGTTCACCCCGCTGGCCAGCGCTGTCCGAACCCGCGCCCGGAAAACCGCGAGCCGGTCTTCAAGCACCGTCGGATAGGCCCCGCCCTTCAATGCGGTAAAGGCGAAATCGTGCATCAGGTAATAGACGTAAAGTCTTCGGTCCAGCCGCCGAAACCCGGCCAGTGCTGCCCAGACCACGGCGGCCCCAAGCGCCCAGTCGATCCCCGGCCAAGGTGCAAGCCGGACCACGACACCACCTGCCAACAGCGCGACCAACCCCTGCAAAAGCAGCAGTACCGCCGGATACAACGCGGCGATCATCGGCCCCTTGCGCAGCCGGACGAGGCGAAATAAAGCGCCTGACGCAAGGTAGACCCAAGCCGTCCGCGCCAGAAGCAGGTAGGTTTCCACAATGCCGCCGGTCATGGAGTTCTTGACCAGATCCGACCAGACCAGAACCTCGACCTCTGCTTCGACGTCGCGCCCGTCGATATGGGCCCGGACCTGCCAACCATAGGTCTCGCCCGGCCTTGCCTTCAATGTCAGCCTGTAGCCGGAAATCGCGGCCTGAGTTGTGCCTTCGGTGCGGTAAAGCTCCCGGTAGCGGCGGGGCGGAAACGGATCGTAGCCTGGGATGTAAAGGACATGCCGCCGATACGCGCCCTTCTCGATCCCCTGGTTCAGTCGTTTCACGCGCCCCACCATGCCACCACTCTGCCCGCCATACCTTACCTGACGGTTAGCAAGAGGAAAGCATCAACCCGGAAGCGGCAGACCCAGAACCTCGTAAGTTTCCAGCATCCAATAGCTGAAGTCGGTGAAGGCCCCCGTCACCAAAGCAAGGCCAACGATGATGAGAAGACCACCCATCAGCCGCTCGATCAGTTTCATGTACCGCTTCAGCTTCATCATCACATGCATTGATTTTTCGATGAATATTGCGGCCAGAAGAAAGGGAAGGCCCAGGCCCAGCGCATAAATCCCAAGAAGCAGCGTGCCGCGCTCCATGCTGCCTTCCTGTGCGGCCAGAGACAGGATGGCACCCAACTGCGGGCCAATGCACGGCGTCCAACCGAAGGCGAAGGCCAAGCCCAGAAGATAGGCCCCCATCGCGCTTCCGCCCCGATCTCCGGCGTCCATCCGCATTTCGCGGTCCAGCAGCGGGATTCGGAAAACGCCGATGAAATGCAGGCCGAAGATGATGATCAGAACACCCGAGATGCGGGCAAGAAGAACCTGATTCTCCAGCACAAAGCTCCCGAACGCCGAGGCGGTGAAACCAAGCAGCAGGAAGATGGTCGACAGGCCCATCACGAAGAACAACGCCGGAAGGATCACCCGCTTTCGCGCAGCACCCGGGCCAGTCATCTCGCCCATGCTGATGCCGCCCATGTAAGCGAGGTAAGGCGGCACGATGGGCAGCACGCAGGGGCTCAGGAAGGACAGGACGCCCGCCACCAGCGCGACCAGCATCGCGGGCAGAAGGGCTGCGTCGATGATCTCGATTCCGAACATGGGGGTCCCCTTCCCGCTTCAGATAACCGCTTTCGGGCGCGCCGTCACGCGGACAGGGCGTCACATCCCCGTGGCGACGCTGTAACCTTGCCCCGCCGCAGCAGCACCGCTACACCCGCGCCATGGCCGATTGGGACGAGATCGTCGATTGCGAGGGGCTGCTCTGCCCTCTCCCCGTCCTGCGGGCGCGCAAGCGGCTTTTGTCGATGGGGCCGGGCAAGGTGCTCTGCGTTCGTGCCACCGATGCAATGGCGCTGATCGACCTGCCACATTTCTGCGCCGAGGCTGGACATGCCTATATTGGCGCGGAGGTCGACGGCACCGTGACTTTGCACCTCATTCGTCGCGGCTGAATGGAAAACGGGCGGCCCTTTGCGGCCGCCCGATCTGTTCTTCTGCTCTGCCCTTCGGTCAGCGACCGAGCGACCACCAACCCTTGCGCTTGGGCTTTGATGCGTCCTCCGCCTCTGCGGCAGGTTCAGGCTCGGGTGCGTCGACCACCACGACCTCGGCCGCAGGGGCCGGCTCCGGAACCGCAGCCACCGCCGCAGGAACCGCGGCTTCGGCGGGCTCTGCGGCCGCCGCCTTCGACCGACTGCCACGACCCTTCGGTTTTGCCGGAGCAGCCGCAGCCTCGGGTTCAGCGACCGGCGTCTCCACCGCAGCAGCCTGCGCGGGGGCCTCTGCCACAGCCGTCTTGGCACGGCTTGCCCGCTTTTTCGGCGCAGGCTTTGCGTCAACCACAGCAGCTTCCGCCGCCACCGGCTCTGCAATCACCTCGACAGGAGGCGCGGCCACCAGGTCGGCCTTCGCCCCGCGAGGCTTCCGCGTCCGCTTAGGCTTGGACGGAACTTCGGCCACCGCCACTTCGGTCACGGCTGCTGCGTCGTCGTCGACGCCCTCAAGGGTTTCGTCGTCGTCATCACCCTCGTCGTCGCCACCTGCCTCGCCGCCTTCGGATGCCACGCCATTCTCACGCGCACCACCGCGCCGACGCCGCCGACGCCGACGCTTCTTCCGCCCCGGCTGGCCATCGCCCTCGGCCTCAGGTGCGGGCGAAGCGGAGGCCGCGACAGGAGCAACCGCAACTGCCACGTCCTCGACGTCTTCTTCGACCAGATCGTCGACGAAATCCTCGTCTTCCTCTTCTTCGGCAACGGGCGCGCCCATCAGACCCGCATGGCCCGACACGACCGGAGTCTCGGGAACCACCCGCAGGGCTGTCTTGAACTTCTCGATGGAATAGTCCGGCGAGACCATCACCGGGTCCGCCTCAAGCCGAACGCTCATCCCGTAACGCGCTTCGATCATCGCGACATGTTCGCGCTTCTGGTTGAAGAGGTAGTTCACGATGCCGACGGGCGCCTTCAACAGCACCTCGCGCGACCGCTTCCGCGTGCCTTCTTCCTCCAGCGCGCGCAGGACCTGCAGCGCCATCGAATCGTCCGACCGGATCAGTCCGGTGCCGTGGCAATGCGGGCAAGGCTGGGTCGTTGATTCCAGCATCCCCGGCCGCAAGCGCTGACGGCTCATCTCCAGGAGACCGAAGCCACTGATGCGCCCGATCTGGATGCGGGCCCGGTCCGTCTTCAGCTTTTCCTTCAGTCGTTTTTCGACGGTGGCGTTGTTGCGCCGTTCTTCCATGTCGATGAAGTCGATGACGATCAGGCCCGCAAGGTCGCGCAGACGCAGCTGCCGCGCGATTTCCTCGGCCGCCTCGACGTTGGTCTTCAGCGCGGTTTCCTCGATGGACCCTTCCTTGGTCGCCCGACCCGAGTTCACGTCGATCGCCACCAGCGCCTCGGTGACACCGATCACGATGTAGCCGCCCGATTTCAGCTGCACCACCGGGTTGAACATGCCGGCGAGGTAGCCCTCGACCTGGTACTTGGCGAAAAGCGGGGTCTGCTCGGTATAGCGCACCACCTGCTTGGCGTGGCTCGGCATGATCATCCGCATGAAGTCCTTGGCGGTGCGGTAGCCCACTTCGCCTTCGACAAGGATCTCGTCGATCTCGCGGCTGTAAAGGTCGCGGATCGTGCGCTTGATCAGGTCGCCTTCCTCGTAGATCTTGGCAGGAGCAATCGACTTCAGCGTCAACTCGCGGATCTGCTCCCAAAGGCGCATCAGGTATTCGTAGTCGCGCTTGATCTCGGGCTTGGTGCGCTTGGCGCCGGCGGTCCGGACAATCAGGCCCGCACCTTCCGGCACCTCCAGCTCGCCCGCGATTTCCTTCAGCTTCTTGCGGTCCACCGCATTGGTGATCTTGCGGCTGATCCCGCCGCCCCGCGCCGTGTTCGGCATCAGCACGCAGTAGCGGCCCGCGAGGCTCAGATAGGTGGTCAGCGCCGCGCCCTTGTTGCCACGCTCTTCCTTGACGACCTGGACCAGCATGATCTGCCGGACCTTGACGACTTCCTGGATCTTGTAGCGCCGTGCGCGGGGCCGACGTGGAGCAGCAATCTCCTCGGCCACATCCTCTTCGGCGATGGATTCGATCTCTTCGTCGGTGTCGCTGGCATGATCCACGGCGCGGTAGCGCCCGCCATTGCCATTCTCGACCGACTCGTTGTGATGATCGTGCTCGTCACCATGGGCGTGGCCATGGTCATGATCGTGATCTTGCAGGTCCTGTGACGACTCTGCCGCCTGAACCAGCGGGCCGTCTGCGGCCTCATCATCGTCAAGGTCGACGACGTCCATCCCGGCCGGGCCCTCGGCCACAGCATCATCGGACTTGGCCGCTTCGGCCCTGCCTTGCGGCCGCGGACTGCGGCGACGCGACCGGCGATTGTCTTCCTCTTCTTCGGCGCGGGCCATAGCCCGCTCCTCCTCGATCAGCGCCTTACGGTCGGCGACCGGGATCTGGTAGTAATCCGGGTGGATTTCCGCAAAGGCCAGGAAACCGTGGCGGTTTCCGCCATATTCCACGAAGGCCGCCTGAAGCGAGGGTTCAACCCGCGTCACCTTGGCCAGGTAGATGTTTCCGGCGAGCTGGCGCTTGTTTACGGTCTCGAAATCAAATTCTTCGACCTTGTTTCCGTCGACCACGACCACCCGGGTTTCCTCGGGATGGGTGGCGTCGATAAGCATCTTCTTTGACATGTTTGTCCACTGCGCCCCGGGCGCAACGGGTCGCCTGGCGGACCAGACGAAAGATCGAGACGGACGGGGCGGCTTGTCTGGGCGCGGGCAGCGGGCACATGCAGCGGTCTCCGACCCATTGGGTCGACTGGTCCGATGCGCAAAATGCCTGCACGCCTCATCGCGGTTACAATTGAAGGGCCTTTAAAGCCCATCACCTAATAAAGCCAGCAAACCCAAGGACTTGCAGGCAATGTGCACGGTCTTGCGACCGATCCGGCTCCTTCATCGCGAACGCGGGCCAGCGCATCCGGCGGTAGAAGGAGAGAATTCTTCGGGCAGTAGGACCGCCCCAGGTTCAAGCCTAACGGGAAAGACGGACCAAGGGCAATGGCGAAAATGCGCCTGCCACAGCTGTGGCCGCCTCAGTCCAGGATGTATTCGCAATCCCATCCCTGGGAAACGGCCGCTTCGCCACACAGAAGATCGACGACTGTGGCGCGTCCCGCGATCTCGTTACCTGCCTCCTGGGTATTATGAGGCGCAAGGATCAGTGCAAGGGCACTGTCCAAGAGCCGAAGATCCAGAAGGTCCAGTTTCATGCCCACAAGATCCAGCTTTCCGCCCACGACCGGACCCATGACGATGTTCGCCCGTTCCGTTTCCCGCAGCCCCTCCAGGCCAGGGCGATGCTTGAGCGCAGCCTCGACCGGACCCTGATCCTCGCTGAACCAGTTCTTGCGGAGGACTACCAGGTAATCGATGGCGCGCGTCGCCTCCTGCTCCTGCGGTGTCAATGGACGCGAGCGCGGCGTGTTCGAACCGTCGACCGTCTGCAGCCAGAACTCCAGCGGCAGTTCGCTCAGATCCAGCGGCTTGCCCAGGTCAACCTCCCGCATTGCGTCGATCTGAAGGGCAAAAGTTCCGCGCTCCCCCCGCGACTGCACGAACAATCCGCAAGGGTCGTAGTAGCAGGCGTCCAAGCTATCGGTGACAAGCAGCGTCGCCTTGGTGTCAAGGTTCGGCACCGACCCGACAAGTTCCCGCCCCACAGTTCCCTTGAGTTTCCACGCCACCCAAGCCTGTGACAGAAGCGGCAAGCCGACAGCGACGACGGTTACGGAGATCAGAACCCACAACCCGGCCCGGCGCCACTTCGCACGGATCAGCATGACCAGAACCACGATGCCCAGGACGCCGTAGATCACTATGGCAATCAAAGCTCCGGCCAAGGCATCTGCGCACGAGCCCAGGCATTCGGCCTGTGCCGATCCCGCCGTCAAGAGGACCGCTGCCGAAATCAATCGTCTGTCCGCCAAGGATGCCTCCAACGCTCACCGCCAAGGCAGCAAGACACGGGTTTACCCTGTCGGCAAGTCCTGCCTGGCTCCCTTGCCGTCCTGCTTCGCTGATCGCCAACCTCGGCCCGGTCAGCGGAAAGCAAAGGCGCCTGGCGGCAGGTGACACGCAAACAAGGTCAAGAAACCCTGAATGACGGTTTCCAAGCCCTTGATTTTAAAAGAGACCGAGAACGTGTCCACTGTGGTCACACATAGTCCCCACGGCTAAGGCCGTACTTCGCCATCTTCTCGTTCAAGGTCCGCCGCGGCAGGCAAAGCTCCTCCATCACCGCCACGATGGACCCCTTGTGCCGCCGCATCGTATTGTCGATCAGCATCCGCTCGAAGGCCTCGACATAGTCCTTCAACGGCTTGCCTTCCGTCGTCAGCGCCGGCCCCGAAGCCTCGTTCTCGGCCATCAGCAGCGACGCAATCGACCCCGACCCCCGCCGGTTCTGCAAGACCGCCCGCTCCGCGATGTTGACCAGCTGCCGCACGTTCCCCGGCCAGGGAGCCTGCAGAAGCTGCGCCGCTTCCTGGGCTGTCACCTGCGGGGCGTCGCAGCCGTATTCCTCGGCGAACTGTTCCGACAGCCGGGTGAAAAGCTGCAGGATATCCTCGCCCCGCGTCCGCAGTGGCGGCAGCAGGATCGTCATCGCCCCCAGCCGGTAGAAAAGATCGGGCCGCAGTGTCTGCTCCAGCGTCGTGTCTGGCGCATGGCTGTTGCAGATCGCGATGATCCGGGTCTCCGGAGGCAGACCCTGGTCATTGATGAACGTCAAAAGCCGCGCCTGCAGCGCGCTTGGCATCGCCTCGACGTCCTCCAGGCAAAGCGTGCCGCCCCGCGCCTCCTCGACCAAGGGCAGCGCCCCATCTTCGGCCGGGCCAAACAGCCGGGCAGCCAACTTGTCCTCGGACCAAGCCGCACAGGAAATCGCCACGAACTTCTTCGACGCCCGAGGTCCCACCGCGTGCAACGCGTGGGCGACCAGCGTCTTGCCCGTCCCCGTCTCGCCGTCGATCAGGACGTGGCTGTCCGCCTGGCCAAGGTCCAGAATATCCTCACGCAGCCGCTCCATCGCAGGGCTGGTCCCGATCAGCTTCTTGATGATCGTGGAGCCATCCGACAGCTCCTTTCGCAAGGCCCGGTTGTCCAGCGTCATCCGCCGCGCCTGGGTCGCGCGCTTGGCAAGTTCGGTCATCCGGTCGGGATTGAATGGCTTTTCCAGAAAGTCGAACGCGCCCACTCGCATCGCCTCGACCGCCATCGGCACGTCGCCGTGGCCGGTGATCATGATGACGGGCAACCCCGAATCCTGCCCCATCAGCCGCTTCAGGAACGCCATGCCGTCCATGCCCGGCATCTTGATGTCGCTGACCACGACGCCCTGGAAATCCGGCCCGATGACCTTCAGCGCCTCTTCGGCGCTGGCATAAGTCTCCGTGTCGAACCCCGACAAGGCCAGCCATTGACTGATCGACTGCCGCATGTCCGCTTCGTCATCGACGATCGCGACTTTCATTGCCCGGGCCATGTGGACCTCTTCATTCTGCTGCTTCCTGTTTGTTGCCAAGGATCGGCAACTGCATCTCGAAAACTGCACCACCCCCTTCTCCGTTCCGTGCGGTCAGACGGCCGCCCAGATCGGTGACGATCCCGGACGAGATCGCGAGGCCAAGCCCCACGCCCTCTCCGGGTTTCTTCGTCGTGTAGAAGGGTTCGAACAGGTTCTCGAGATCCGTGATCCCGTGGCCATTGTCGCGCACCGTTAGGGTGGCGGTCTCGCCCGCAGACAGAAGAATGTCGATCTGCGGGTCCTTGGTGTCTTTCGTGGCGTCCAGCGCGTTGCGCAGAAGGTTGATGATCACCTGCTCCAGCCGCAGACGGTCGGCCATGACCATCACAGCCTGCCGCGGCATGCCCCGGCTGATCTTCACCACGCGCGCTTTCAGCTGCGGCTCCATCATCGCAAGGGCCGAGGACACGCAGGCTCGAAGATCAACCTCCTCAAAGGCTTCGCCACCTTTGCGTGCATAGGACTTCAACTGCCGTGTGATCGCGCCCATGCGTTCGATCAGGTCGTCCACCCGCTGGAATGACGACAGCGCTTCGTCCAACCGCTTGCGCTGAAGCAGAAGCCGCGCGCCCGCCAGATAGGTTTTCATCGCGGCCAAGGGCTGGTTCAACTCGTGACTGACGGCTGCCGACATCTCGCCCAAGGCGGCCAGCTTCGACGACTGTGCCAGCGTCAGCTCCGCCACTTCGAGGTCTTTCTTCACCTTCTCGCGTTCCGCAATGGCCCGCTGCAGGCGTGCGTTCAACAGCCGAAGTTCCGCCGACTCCCGCTGGAAAGAGACCGACCGCGACCAGGCCCGGCGCGACAAGAGGTAGAAGGTGAATGCCATCAGAATGGCAAACCCCATGATCTGAAGAGCAAGGATGCCGTTGACCTGCTCACGCACTGATCCATAGGCGGTGAAGGTGGCGATCTTCCAGCCGCGGAAGGGAATGCGGGCCTCGGTACTCATCACCGCTTCGCCCCGGACATAGGCATCCGGCGGCTCCTGCGCCCATTCGGTGGTGGCCTGCAGCGCCCGCGAAATCGCCGAAGGCGGATCGCGCAGCGCCAGCGCCTCGTTCCGGGGCAAACCACGCCAGCGCGGCTCGGTCGACAGCATGACGGTGCCCTCGCTGTCGGTGACCATGATCGCGTCCTGCAAACCGGCCCAGGCCCGTTCGTATTTCATCAGATCGACCGACACGATGATCACCCCAAGCACCTTGGAGTCGGCCATCACCGACCGCGAATACACGAAGTCGAACCCGCCCGAGTCACGCAGGACTGGCGAAAAAACGGTTTCCTTCGTCCGTTGCGCACCCACGAAGTAGGTCTCGTTGCGGTGGCTGGTCCCCAGCACGTTGCGGTTCGTCGCCCCGACCACGCGCCCGTCTGAATCGACCAGCCGGATCGAGGCCACGCCCAACTGGCTTTGCAGCGAAATCAGCTTGGCCGAGGTTCCCGAAAAGTTGCCGGCCTGAAGCGCGGTGATCAAGTCCGGGTCTCCGGCCAGAAGCAGCGGCACGACCGAGGTCCTTTGCAACTCGGCCATCAGGTTGCCGGTATATAGCGCCAGCCGCACCTCGGCCCGGCTGCGGGTGTCGGCAGTGTAACGATCGGTCAGCAGACGGTTGGATACCAGCACCACGACAACGGCAAGAAGCACCAGCAGCACCACGACCAGCTTGGCGCGCCAGGGCAGGCCTGGGGTCGTGGTCGGAGCTGCGCTGAGGTCGGTTGCGGTCATGGCCGGAGACTAGGCCCCCACCGGGGTGGCCTCAAGGCGAAGGGGTTCAGGCCAGCGCCATCCCGCGCATCAGCGAGGCGAAAAGACCCTTGCCGTCCTGCGATCCCAACGCCGCCTCGGTCGCGCGCTCGGGATGCGGCATCATCCCGAGAACACGGCGGTTTTCCGAAAGCACGCCTGCGATGTCGGCCATGCTGCCATTTGGGTTCTGGGCATAGGTAAACGCAATCCGGTCTTCAGCCTCAAGCCGAGCAAGACCCGGCGCGTCGATGGTATAATTGCCGTCGTGATGGGCGATCGGAATGCGGATTTCCTGGCCCGGCTTGTAGCCGCTGGTAAAGTCCGATTGCGTCGTGGCCACCCTGAGCCCGACCGAGCGGCAGACGAACTTCAGCGTGGCGTTGCGCATCAGCACACCGGGTAGAAGGCCCATTTCGGTGATGACCTGAAAGCCGTTGCAGATCCCCACGACATAACCGCCCTTGTCGGCATGCGCGCGGATCGCGGCGCTGATCGGAGATTGCGCCGCAATGGCTCCGCAACGCAGGTAGTCGCCAAAACTGAAGCCGCCGGGGATACCGACGATATCTACGCCCTGCGGCAGTGCGGTATCCTTGTGCCAGACCCGTTCGACCTGAAAGCCAGCCCCCTCGAAGGCAACGGCCAGGTCGCGGTCGCAGTTCGAACCCGGGAAGGTGACGACGGCGGCTTTCATCGGGGCGACTCCTCTGGTGAGAATGCGCGCCTGATAGCCGAAAGCGCGGACAAGGACCAGAGCTTGTGCCGGATTGCAAAGCCGCTAGGCTGAACAAATGCTCAGTGATCCCGCCCTTTCCGCCCTAGGCGCGCTTTTCGGCGACCGGCTGTCCGTTACTCCCGCCGTTCTGGCAGAACATGCCCAAAGCGAAAGCCTTGTCACCGCCGGTCAGCCAGACGCCGTGGTGTTTCCGAGGACAACCGCCGAGGTTGCCGCGCTTGCCGTCTGGTCCACCGCGCACCGCGTCCCCCTGATCGGCTGGGGCGCAGGCACCTCACTGGAGGGTCACGCGCTCGCATTGTCCGGTGGCGTGGCCGTCAACTTCCGCGAGATGGCCGCGGTGCTTGAAATCCGTCACGAGGATCGCTTGGTCCGCGTTCAGCCCGGCATCACGCGTGAGGCGCTGAACCAGGAACTGCGGACGACGGGCCTGATGTTTTCGGTCGACCCCGGCGCAAATGCCTCGCTTGGCGGAATGGCCGCCACCCGGGCATCGGGCACCACGGCGGTTCGTTACGGCACCATGCGCGACAATGTGCGGGCGCTAAAGGTCGTTCTGGCCGGCGGACAAGTTATCCGCACAGGCACCGCTGCTCCAAAAACCTCGGCTGGCTATGACCTGACCGCGCTTTTCGTCGGCTCCGAAGGAACGCTCGGTCTGATCACTGAACTTACCCTCAAGCTCCACGGCCAACCAGAGGCGGTGGTGACCGCCGTCGCCGCCTTCCCCTCGGTCGGCTCCGCGGTCGACTGCGTCATCGCCACGATGCAGATGGGCCTGGCCCCCGCCCGGATCGAGTTTCTGGACACGGACACCGTTGCCGCCTGCAACGCCTATTCCCGTCTCACCCTGCCCGTCGCCCCGCAGCTTCTGGTCGAATTCCACGGCCATCCCGAAGGCTTGGCCGAAGATGTCCGCCGCTTCCGCGACCTGGCAGGCGAGTTTGGTGCCAAGGGTCTGGACTGGGCCGAAAAGCAGGAAGACCGCACCCGCCTCTGGGCCGCCCGCCATTCCGCTTACCGGGCGATCCTGGCGTCGCGGCCGGGGTCGAAGGCGGTGGTGACGGATGTCTGCGTGCCGATCTCGGCCCTGCCACAAGCGGTCGAGGAGACGCGGGCCGACATAGCCGCAACCGGCCTTCGTGGCCCCATCCTGGGCCATGTCGGCGACGGCAATTTCCACGCGATCCTGTTGGTCGATCCCGCCCGACCCGAGGAGGCGACTCTGGCGAAGGCGCTGGCGCATCGCATGGCCGAACGTTCCCTTCGTCTGGGCGGCACGGTCACCGGCGAACACGGGATAGGCTTCGGCAAACTCGGCCTGATGGCGGCCGAGCATGGGGCAGGCTGGCAGATCATGGGCGCGGTGAAGGCCGCGCTTGACCCGCTGAACCTGATGAACCCCGGAAAGGTCGTCCCGGGTCAGACTTGATCAGAGATCAAAGCTCGACCGGCGAAAGAGCCCGCCTTCGACATCCCGCTGGCGGCGCTCCAGGTCAATGCGCGAAACGGAAGCTTCGAGATAGGCACGCTCCAGGTCGGCGATGCGGGGGAAGGCTTTGCCGGAAACGAGTGATCTGAACAGGTTGAGCATGATGTGCTCCTTTCTTCTTCAGCAGAAGATAGGATGCCGCACCGCAGCATTGTAGACTCATCTCGACCCTGCCGCCATGCGTTCACTGCATAGGTCGTCACATTTTCGCCCTAGCTTTGCGCAGATCCGCCTAGCCTAGCAGCAAAGCCCTGGCCGCGGCCCGCGCGGCCTCGGTCACGGTGTCGCCCGCCAGCATCCGGGCGATCTCCTCGACCCGCTCTTCCGCGCCCAAGCTGGTGACGGTGGACAGGGTCTGCCCCTTGGCCACCCGCTTTTCGACCCGCCAGTGCCGGGCGCCAAACGCAGCCACCTGCGGTGAGTGCGTCACCACCAGCACCTGCGCACCCTCCGCCAGCGACCTCAATCGACGCCCCACCGCATCCGCCGTGGCCCCGCCGACCCCCCGGTCAATCTCGTCGAATATCAGTGTCAGGCCGGGGCTGTCCCCGGTCAGGCACACCTTCAGCGCCAGCAGGAACCGCGACAACTCCCCACCCGAGGCGATCCGGTTCAGCGGGCCCGAGGGTGCTCCAGGATTCGTGGCCACAGTGAAGGTCACCGCGTCCACCCCCTCCGGCCCAGGCTCCCCTGCCGTCACTTCCGTGGCAAAGACCGCCCGCTCCATCTTCAGGGGCGCCAGTTCCGCCGCCATCGCCGCATCCAGCCGCTTGGCCGCCGCGATGCGCAGTTTCGTCACCCGCGCCGCTTCCGCCGCGAATGCCGCCTCGGCCTCGGTCAAGGCCTTGCCCAGCTTCGCCAGCCCCGCAGCACCCCCGTCGATCGCCGCCAGCCGCGCCCGCAACCCGTCGGCAAAGCCTCCCAGATCGTCGGCCAGCACCCCATGCTTCCGCGCCAGTGTCCGGATCGCGAACAGCCGCTCCTCGACCCGCTCCAGCTCGCCGGGATCGAAGTCCAGCGCCTCCAGCGCCCGCTCCACCCCGTCCTGCGCCTCGCCAAGCTCGATCAGCGCGCGGTTCAACGCGTCCATCGGCGCATCAAGCCGCCCCTCGGCCTTTTCTGCCGCGCCATCCAGCCAGCGCAGCGCATCCCGCATCCGGCCCTCGGCACCCTCGTCCGACAGCGCCGCCAGGGCCTTCGCCACATCCTCGCGGATGCGCCCCGAGCCCTGCATCAGCCGACGCCGCGCATCCAGCACTTCATCCTCACCCGCCAAGGGGTTCAACTTGTCCAGCTCGGCCACCGCGTGACGCAGGAACTCCTCTTCCGCGGCCGCCCGTGCCAAAGCCCCTTCCGCCTCGGCCAATCGCGCGCGCGCCTCGCGCTGCGCCGCCCAGACCGTCCGCAAACCGGCCAAGTCCAGCCCCGCGAAAACATCCAGCAGCGCCCGGTGCCCCCTAGGGTTCAGAAGACCCCGGTCGTCGTGCTGGCCGTGCAGTTCCACCAGATGATCCGACAGATCACGCAACACCTCGCCCGAGACGCGGCGGTCGTTGACGAAGGCGGTTTTCCGACCGTCTGCTGCATTGACCCGACGCAGGATCAGTTCGTCCTCGGCCTCGATCCCCGCATCTTCCAGCACGCCCCGCGCCGCATGGCCCGGGACCAGATCGAAAACCGCAGTCACCTCGCCCTGGGCCGCGCCCTGCCGCACAAGTTCGGCTCGTCCGCGCCACCCCAGCACGAAGCCAAGCGCATCCAGAAGGATCGACTTGCCCGCCCCCGTCTCGCCGGTCAGCACATTGAGGCCCGGCTCAAGCTCCAGGCTCAGCCGGTCGATGATCAACACATCGCGGATTTCCAGGCTACGCAGCATCGGGCGCACGCGTAGGGTGGGTGATGCCACCCACCATTCCTACAACCACTCGCCCTTTACCATCTGGCGATAGATCGTGCGCAACCAGCCTTCGCCCTTAGCCTCGGGCGACAGGCCCTTGCCCTTCAAGAGGCGGAACGTGTCGTCATAGAACGGCGAGGCCTGGTAGTTGTAGCCCAGGATCGCGCCGGCCGTCTGCGCTTCGTCCGTCAGGCCAAGCGCGAGGTAGCTTTCCACCAGCCGGTGGAGCGCCTCGGCCGTGTGCGAGGTGGTCTGGAAGTCGGCCACCACGACGCGGAATCGGTTGATCGCCGCCGCATAATGCCCGCGCTTCAAATAGTAACGCCCGACCTCCATCTCCTTCGCCGCAAGCTGGTCGAAGGCCAGATCGAACTTCAGGATCGCCGAGCGCGCATACTCGCTGTCGGGATAGGTCTCGATCACGTCGCGCATGCCCTGCAATGCCTGGAAGGTGATGCCCTGGTCACGGCCAACGTCGTCGATCTGGTCGTAGTAGGACAGCGCCATCAGATAAAGCGCATAAGGGGCGTCCTCGTCACCCGGATAGAAGTCAAGGTAACGCTGCGCCGCATCGCGGGCCTCTGGGTATTCCTTGGCCTTGTGATGCGTGAAGGCCTGCATGATCAGGGCGCGCTTGGCGAACTCTGTATAGGGATACAGCCGCTCGACTTCCTGGAAGTAGACCAGAGCGTCCTTCGGCTTCTTGCCGGTTTCAAGCTCCAGCTCGCCCTTCTTGTAGATCTCTTCGGCGGTATAGCTGTCCAAAGTCCGTTCGTTTGACCCGAGACTTGCGCAACCAGCCAACATCGCCGCCATTAGCGCCGCCTTGAGGAACCCTGCGCCGGGCTGTCTGCCTGACATTCTTTGCCTATCCAACCTGCAGCCCGGGCGGTTTGCCCACCCTCGGCTCGTCTCGTTGTGCTCGTCCTAGCACAGAAAAATCCGGCGCGCAAAACGCCTTTCGTGACTTTTCCGGCAGGTGTGAACTCAGACGCGCACGGGCAGGTCGCCAGCGTGGACCCCCACGCCAGGCAGTTTGCCCAGTGTCCGCGGTCCGCAATCGACGATGAGATAGGCCGCCGGATCGGCGAAGAGGGTGCGAAGCAGACGGTTCGTCAGCGCATGGCCAGCCCGCTCGCCGACATAGCGACCAAGAATCGGTCCACCGGCCAAAGCAAGGTCGCCCACCGCGTCCAGCATCTTGTGGCGCACGGGTTCATCCGCATGGCGCAGACCGCCCGGCGACAGCACCTGGTCGCCGTCGAAGACAACCGCGTTCTCCAGCGTACCGCCAAGGGCCAAGCCGCGCGCGCGCATCGAGTCCACGTCAGACTGTCGGCAGAAGGTCCGGCTGTCAGACAACTCGCGCACGAACGCGCCATTGGCCATGTTCAACCGGCGTGCCTGTGCGCCGATCGCCCGGTCGGTAAAGTCGATACGGAAATCGATCTCCAACATCTCCGCCGGCTCCAGCCGTGCGACGGCATCGCCCTCACGGACCTCCACCGCCTTCAGCACACGCACCGCCCGCACCGGCAAGTCCTGCTCTTCCAGGCCAGCCGCCAGAAACCCCTGGATGAAGGGCACCGCCGAGCCATCAAGGATCGGAACTTCCGGCCCGTCGATCTCGATCAGGGCATTGTGGATGGCAAACCCGGCCAGCGCGGCCATGATGTGTTCAATGGTCGACACCGAAACGCCGTCGGCATTCTCGACAACCGTGCACAGGCTCGAGGGAGTAACCGCGTCCCAGCGCGCCGGCACCATCGGGTCAAGGTCGGCGACGTCGGTGCGGCGGAACCAGACACCGTGGTCCGCCGGCGCCGGGCGCACGACCATCCGCACCGCGGCCCCGCCATGGAGGCCGACACCGGTGAAGGCGGCTGGAGATTTCACAGTGTTCTGCACGTCGCGCTCAACCTCATGTGGGCCGGGTTAGGTTCCCGTTCCGATTGCACGTTAGGTATTCGTTAGGGGTTTGAAGCTCAACTCACTCTTTGTGACGGTATGTGTCAGATTTGAAACCCCCTGCAACCCGCTGAAACAAAACGAAAAGGCCCGGTCGCCCGAGCCTTTCCGAAAGGTTGATACCGCTTTCTTTTCAGTTTGCCTGGCGGCGCAGGAAGGCAGGAATCTCGATCCGATCCTGATCGGAACCCATGTCGTGATCGTCGTCGTAAGCGGTGACCGGTGGCTGAGTCCGGGCAGCAGGCGCTGCCTGGTTGGCCTCCAGATGACCTGCCATCCGGTTGATCAGCGAGCCGATGCCAAAGCGTGGCTTCGCACCAGCCGCAGTGGCCGGAGCGGGAGCGGGTGCCGCCACCGGAGCCGGTCGCGAGAACTTCGCCGACGCCGCACCGGGACGGCTGACGGCAGCCTGCAGACGGGCAATTGCCTCTGGCGAGGGCTGGCCGGCCACGCGCGGCCGCGGGGCGACGAACTCCGAAGCGTCAGCCTCGATTGCTGCGGGGGTCGAACGGACCAGCGTCGGTTGCACCGCCGGTTGCGGGCGATAGGCCGGTGGAGGCAGGTCATCCGCGATCGACAGGTCGTCCATGTCCATGTCCGCTTTCGAGGCCGCAGCGTCAAAGGCAGCGTCAGCAAGGCTTTCAACCTCATCGTGGAAGGGCGCACGCTCTTCCATCATCGGTGCGGCGGCCGCGCTGTGAGCGGGTGTCGGCGCCGCCATGCGCGCGGCTTCCCGCGAGGTCTCCCGTGCTTCCGGAGTCAGCGTGAGCGGCTGACCCATCGAGCGGCGGGCAACCGGCGGCTCTGCCTTGTTCGCCGCCGAAGCGTCGATGCCGGTGGCCACGACCGACACGCGGATGCGGCCTTCCATCGCCGTATCCAGGGTGGAACCGACGATGATGTTGGCTTCCGGGTCCACCTTCTCGCGGATGATGTTGGCGGCTTCGTCAAGCTCGAACAAGGTCAGGTCATGGCCGCCGGTGATATTGATCAACACACCCTTGGCGCCATTCAGGCTGATTTCGTCCAGAAGCGGGTTGGCAATCGCCTTTTCGGCCGCCTGCACGGCGCGGTCGTCGCCCTGCGCTTCGCCGGTGCCCATCATCGCCTTGCCCATCTCGTCCATCACGGCGCGGACGTCGGCGAAATCAAGGTTGATCAGGCCGGGGCGAACCATCAGGTCGGTCACGCCCTTGACGCCCTGATACAGCACATCATCGGCCATCGCGAAGGCTTCGGTGAAGGTGGTCCGTTCATTCGCCAGCCGGAACAGGTTCTGGTTCGGAATGATGATCAGCGTATCGACGACCTTCTGCAGGGCCTCGATGCCCTCTTCGGCTTGCCGCATCCGCTTGGCGCCTTCGAACTGGAAGGGCTTGGTCACGACGCCCACGGTCAGCACACCCAACTCTCGCGCGGCTTGCGCGATGATCGGGGCCGCTCCGGTGCCGGTGCCGCCACCCATTCCGGCGGTGATGAAGCACATATGGGCCCCGGCCAGGTGGTCGACGATTTCTTCGATCGTCTCTTCCGCCGCAGCGGCACCCACCGTCGGCCTGGCCCCTGCCCCAAGACCTTCCGTCGCCTTGACACCCATCTGGATGCGCGCACCCGCCCGGCTTTGCTGCAGGGCCTGCGCGTCGGTGTTCGCCACGACGAACTCGACGCCTTCCAGCATCTTGTCGATCATGTTGTTCACCGCGTTGCCGCCTGCGCCGCCGACACCGAACACGGTGATGCGCGGCTTCAGCTCTTCACGCTCCGAAGTCATCGTCAGATTGAGTGCCATTGGGTTTGCCTGTCCGTTTGTCCGCCGCCTGTTTTACCGGTCCTTTCCGCAAGAAATTGCCGCGGAAGGCCGACTTATCCCCGATTCTATCCACAACGCACACAAAGGTCACGAAAAAACTCGCGACTAACCACGAAATATGGGGGTCATTTCCCAAGGCTCAGCGGTATTTCGCCCTTTGCGCCGGATATTGTGGTCACCAGTTATCCTTGAACCATTTGACCGCCCGCCGCAGCGAGCGTGAAGGGTATCGTTCCGCCGGAATCTCGAAGTCCCACCATTCGTCCTGCGGATGCGCCGCGAACAGACACAGGCCGACCGCGCTGGCGAAAGCCGCCCCCGTCGCCGCTTGTGGCAGGCCCTGCACCCGAAGCGGGCGACCCAGCCGAACGCGCTGGCCAAGGACCCGCGTCGCGATGCCGTCCAGCCCAGGGATCTGGCTGCCGCCGCCGGTCAGTACGATCTGCTGGCTTGGCAGCGTGTCAAAGCCTGCCGCGTCCAGCGTCGCGCGAACCTCTTCAAGGATCTCCTCGACCCGTGGACGCATGATCCCGATCAGCTCGGTCCGGCTGATCTGGCGGCGATCCTTCTCCCAGTCGCCACTGTCGCCGCCGATGTCGATCATCTCGCGGTCATCCATCCCCGTGGCGTAAAGCCCGCCATGCCGGGTCTTGATCTTCTCGGCGGTCGTCATCGGGATCTGCAACCCCTTGGATATGTCCGAGGTCACATGGTCCCCGCCCATCCGCACCGAATCCGCATAGATCATGTGCTTCTTCATGAAGATCGAGATGCCGGTCGCCCCGCCACCCATGTCGATGCAGGCCGCTCCCAACTCCTGTTCGTCCTCGACCAGCGACGAGATCGCCGAGACATAGGCCGAGGATGCAATCCCCGCCAATTCCAGATCGCAGCGCTTGATGCAATAAAGCAGGTTCTGCACCACGTCGCCGTCTACCGACAACAGGTGCATGTCCACCGCCAGCCGATGTCCGATCTGCCCGCGGGGATCGCCCAGACCACTGCGATGGTCCAGCGCAAAGTTCACCGGCTGGGCATGCAGCACCTCGCGGCCCTGCCCCAGATCCGGCACGTCGCAGGCCGAAAGCACGCGGCTTACGTCCTGTTCGGTCACAACGCTGTCCTGCAGGTCCAGCTCGCCCGCCAGGCCGTAGCTGCGCGGCTCTGCCCCCGAGAAGCAGGCGATGACGTGATCGACCCGCACGTTCGCCATCTTCTGCGCCGCTTGGACGGCTGTCCGAATGGCGCGCTCGGTCTCGTTCATCACGGCAATTTCGCCGAAGCGGACCCCGCGCGACCGGGTCGTCGCCGCCCCGATCACCCGGAACTGGCTTTGCCCGGCCATCGGCCCGACCCCGTCCTGTTCTCGCAGGCGGTCCGGGCCATCGAAGCGCAGGATTAGGCAGGCGATTTTCGAAGTGCCGACATCCAGGATGGCAATCACGCCGCGCTGCATGGCAGCCCGGCGCATGTTCCGCATGGCGCGCTGGGAAGTATAGAGATCGGTCACAGTTCGTTCTCCACGGTTTCTAGGCCTTGCGCGCGACGGATTTCGGCAAGGGCATGGGGGCTAAGACGAAGGATCGGGCGGTGGTCTGACCGCAGATCCACGGTCAGGATGTCTCGGTTCATCAGGTCCTGGGCCTGGTCCAGCGCCAACAGGCGCTCCAAGGCCTGAACCGCGTTCTTCTCGGGCAAGAGGATGCGCTGGTCACGGTCCAGGACGACGTCCCAGCGGCGCTCGCCGATACGGACAAGACCGCGGATGCGCGGTGTCAGCGGGCCGGCGGCGGCGATCAGGTCCAATGCCTCGGGCGCAGCTTCATCGGCGCCCTCCCCGGCGATCAGCGGCAGGTCCGCCCGATCCGCGCGGGACATCAGCCCTGCGACCCGGTGGCCGGTCTCATCGACCAGCGTAAGGCGGTCCTCGGTGCGCCAGACAGCGACGGGGACCCGTTCGGTGATCAGGACTTGCAGCACCCCTCCCGACCGAACGCGCAGGTCCGCCTTCTGAACCGCATCCAGCGTCTCGATCCGATCCCGCACGGCATCCAGATCGATGTCGAAGGATGACATCGGCAAGGCAAGCGCCAGCTTCACCCTGACCGCCTCGGCGAGGTCGTCCGAAGCCCCTTCGACCCGGGCAAGCGACACCCTGAACTCCGGCCGGGCTTCGAATTCTTCACGCAGGTGCGTCAGCTGGCCGATCACCGCCTGGCGGTTCGGCTCCTGGCTCAGCCAAAGGCCGCCCGCGCCCAGCAGGATCAGCATGGGCACACCTTTCCACACAAAGCCCCGCACATAGGGCGTCAGCATCCAGCGTTGGACCCGGTAGGCCCATTTCGACGGCGCGGGGTCGCGGCGGACGCGGAACGCAGGGCGGCGGGCGATCAGCGATTGCATGACGCGTCCTTCACCATCCAGGCGCAGAACTCGGCAAAGCCGATCCCCTGCATCGCCGCCTGTTCCGGCGCCAGCGAGGTCGGAGTCATCCCCGGCTGGGTGTTCGTTTCCAGAAGGATCAGCCCCGCCAACCCGCGCGCCTCGTCCCAGCGGAAATCGGTGCGCGAAACGCCGCGGCAGCCCAGCGCCCTGTGGGCCCGCAGCGCATAATCCAGACAGGCGGCCTCGATCTCGACCGGCAGCCGCGCCGGGCACTCATGCCGACTGCCGCCCGGCTTGTATTTGGCGTCATAGTCGTACCAGCCGTCGGTGATTATATCCGTCACCCCCAACGCCCGGTCGCCCATCACCGTCGTCGTCAACTCACGCCCCGGAGCATAGGTCTCCACCATCACCACATCCGGCATTGACGCCGCCAGCCGCGGGGCGTTCGATCCTTCGCGAACGATATAGACCCCGACCGAGGAGCCCTCGTTGTAGGGCTTCACCACATAGGGTGCGGGCAGGACATGGCCTGCCTCGACCGCCTCACGGCTGGCCAACACGCTTTCGACCACCGGCAGACCGGCAGCCGCATAGACTTCCTTGGTCTTGACCTTGTCCATCGCCAGGGCCGAGGCCAGCACCCCGGAATGCGTATAGGGAATGCCCAGCCACTCCAGGATGCCCTGGACACAGCCATCCTCGCCCCAGCGGCCATGCAGGGCGTTGAAGCAGACGTCCGGGCGCAGATCAGCCAGGCGCGCAGGCAGATCGGGGCCACAATCGACCTCCGTCACCCGATAACCAGCCTCCCGCAGGGCCTTGGCGCATTCGCGCCCAGAGACAAGCGACACTTCCCGCTCTGCGGAAAGCCCACCCATCAGTACCGCCACTTCGGGGGCCATCCTGCTCGATGCGCCCGCCATACACTGCCTCATCCGGGCCTTATGCGACCCGTGATATTTGTTAGTCCTGCGGGTATTCTCCGACCCGCATGATTTCCCACTCTAACGTGATACCGCTTGATTGGAAAACCTTTTTTCGCACTTCCTCGCCCAGATTTTCCAGATCGGCGGCAGTCGCCCCTCCGGCATTGATCAGGAAGTTTGAATGCATGGTGGACATCTGCGCGCCACCGATCTTCGCGCCCCGCATCCCGGCGTCGTCGATGACCTTCCACGCCTTCAATTCATGGCTGTCATCGGCCCGCCCGGTCGAGGATCGCCCTGCCGGATTGCGGAACGTGGACCCGGCGCTGCGGTCCCTGGTCGGCTGCGAGGCATCGCGCTTGGCGATCTGCTCCACCATCCGCGCTTCCAGAGCCGCAGGATCGCCCCGCGCCGCTCGGAAGGTGGCCGCGACGATTACCGCGCCGTCGGGCACGTCGCTTTGCCGGTAGCGCAAGGACAAAGCCGCTGCCGGAAGCACCTCCACCCGACCATCCCGAGTGACCAGCCGGATTTCCTCAAGCACATCCGCGGCGTAGGATCCATAGCACCCCGCGTTCATCCGCACTGCACCACCGATGGACCCCGGAATGGTCCGCAGGAAGGTCAGATCCAGTCCCGCCTCTGCGGCGCGCTTCGCCACATGCGCATCCAGCGCGGCGGCCCCGGCCACGACCCGGTCGCCCTCGATGGAAATTCCGTTGAACCCGCGGCCGAGCCGGATCACCACCGCCCGAATCCCGCCGTCCCGCACGATCAGGTTCGACCCCACGCCCATCGGAAAGACCGCCACGCCGGGGGTCAGTTCTGCCAGGAAGGCCGCCAGGTCCGCCTCGTCGGCGGGCTGGAAGAACCAATCCGCCGGCCCTCCGACCCGCAGCCAGGTCAGATCGGCAAGAGGACGGTCCTGCGTCAGGACGCCGCGCGGTACGGGTAGCTTCGCCATGTCCTGCTTCTGCGGCGCTTTTGACCTTGATGCAAGAGCCTCAGCCCCTGCGCAGCCGCGCCAGGGCGATCCCCGCCACGGCACCCACAACCACCGGCAAAGAGAAGAAAAGGTTCGGCAGCATCGCCTGCATCGCCTCGCGCCAATGCAGGTCCAGCACCTGCCACTGCATCCCCAACATCGCTACCAATGCAAGCACCGGCATGGCAAGCGCCGCGCCCCAGCCATAACGCCGCGCCATCGCGTAAGACACGACCCCCGCGAACAGCACCATTCCGCTTCCCAAGGCCCAGAGAAACGCGTCCATCCCCTACCCCAACTGTCGGCGCAACCAGCGCCAGAAGAAGACGACCGGCCAGCGCAGAACCGAAGCCCCCGCCGCCAGAAGCACAAGGCCCACCACCGGCCCGGCCACCCAGGTCGCCCAGCCCAGCAGCGGCACGCCGATTGCGATCAGGACATAGGCGACCCGCCAATGCTTGTCCCGCGACGGAAACATGGCGATCACGTTGGCGATGATCAGCCACAGAAAGCTCAGGACCAGCGGCCAGTAGTCCGGGTTCGCGCCAAAGGTTCCCATCACGCGCTTTCTCCCGCCAGGAGTGTGAACAATGCCGCGCCAAGGGCGCACAGGGCCGCCAGAAGTCCGGCCCAGGGAACCCAGGTCGGCACCCGGAACGGAGCCTCGGGCTCTCGCCTGTGCAGTCGGATAAGAGCCGCGTTCACCGCGACAAAGACCGCCAGCAAGACCGTGGCCGCCGCCTTGGCCAAGGTTTCGACCGGCAGGACAAGCGCCGCACCCAGCACCGCCGCTCCGACCAGAAGCGTTGCGCGCACCGGCGTGCCAAAGCGGGGATGCGATTGATTGAAGGATGCAAGCAAGGGGCTGCGACGGCCAAGTCCGAACAGGACTCGCGCGGCCATGACGATCTGCGCCAGCACTCCGTTCAGCGCCGCCGCCACCGCGATGGCCGACAGAAAGGCCGCCGACCCGCCCGTGGCCCGCTGCCAGATCAGCGCGACAGGCTGCTCGCTCAGCCGCAACTCGGCATGAGAAACAGTCCGCACCGCGGCTACGCTGACCAGCATGTAAAGAACCGCCGTGATCGCCAGCGACAGAAGGATCGCCCTCGGCATGGCGCGCTCAGGGTCCTTTGCCTCTTCGGCCATGTTGGTAAGGTCCTCGAAGCCGATGAAGGCAAAGACCGACAACGAAATCGCCGCGGCGATCCCGGCCAGCGGGGGCGCGGGCAGGTCGGCAAAGGCCACCCAATCCGGGCCAGGCGCGGCCAGGAACCCGGCACCCACGACGGCCAGCAGTCCCACCACCTCGACCACGGTCAGCATCGCGATCAGCGCCAGGCTTTCCAGTACGCCCAGGATCGCGACCATGGTCAAAGCCACGCCGATCAGAGCGATAAGCAACGGTTCCGGCAGATCGATGAAGGTGGTCAGGTACCCGACACCGCCGCGGAGAACGGCAGCAGCCGAAATCACCCCGGTCAAGGCGATGGCAAGGCCCGCCCCGACCCCGAAATGCCGCGACGAAAAGCCCCGCTCGATATAGGCCGCCTGCCCCGCCGCCTCGGGCAGGCGGGTGGCAAATTCGGCATAGGAAAGGGCCGAAAACAGCGCGACCGCTCCTGCCAGAAGAAAGGCGACCGGTGCCCAGATGCCGGCGTGGCCGACAACGGTTCCGACCAGGACATAGATCCCGGCCCCGACCATGACTCCAACCCCATAGGCTGTCAGGAGGCCCAGCCCCAGTCGTCGTTTCAGCTTGTCGGCCATCTGTGCCGTCCGATGCTAGGGGAACGCCGGGCCGTCACTTGTCCAGCTCACGTGGCAAGGGAGCAGGTCGTCCAAGCACGCGGCGGGCAAGGTAGATCAGTGGATTGCGGAACATCGAGACGAAGGCGAAGGCCCCCGCCGCTACCCAGCCCCAGCCGTGGAACCAGCCGATCCAGGCCAGCAAGAAAGGCGCTGCGATCAGAAGCGCAAGGCCAGGCACCATCTGCCGCTTCATCGGCAGCATGGCCACGGCGGCGGCCAACAGGATCCAGAGGAAACCAAAGAACAGTGGCGTGACCACTCCCCAGATCATGCCGGATACCTTGAAGATGTGGGCCGGCTCATGCGGCCTGCCCCATCAACTTTGCCGGTAGCGCATTGGCCCAGGCGCTGATCGTGCCCGCGCCGAGGCAGACCACCATGTCTCCCGGCCGCGCCTGCTCCCGCACCAGCCGCGCAAGTTCGGACTCATCCTGCAGCGCGCGGGCGTGCCGGTGGCCGTGTGCGATCAGCCCGGCAACCAGGTCATCGCGGCTGGCACCGGGGATCGGTTCCTCACCCGCCGCATAGACTTCGGCGATGGCAACGACATCGGCCTCATTGAAGCAGGTGCAGAATTCCTCGAACAGGCTCGACAGGCGGGTAAAGCGGTGCGGCTGGTGCACGGCGATGATCCGGCCCTTGGTGGCCTGCCGCGCAGCCTTCAGGACCGCCGCGATCTCGACCGGGTGGTGGCCGTAGTCGTCGATGATGGTGACCCCATTGACCTCGGCCACCTTGGTGAAGCGCCGGTTGACCCCGGCAAATCCGGCCAAAGCCTCGCGGATCTCGTCGCGCTTCATCCCCAGGTGCCGCGCCACCGCGACGGCGGCCAGCGCGTTCGACACGTTGTGATCCCCCGGCATCGGCAGGGTGCAGCCTTCGATCATCCCGCTTTCGCCCTGCAACGCGATGTCGAAATGCGCGACGCCATTCTCATACCGCAGGTTTTGCGCCCGTACGTCGGCCTGCGCATTGAACCCGAAGGTCACCACACGCCGGTCGGTAACCTTTCCCACCAGCGCCTGCACCTCGGGATGGTCCGTGCAGCACACTGCCAACCCGTAGAACGGGATGTTGGACACGAAATCCAGAAAGCCCTTCCGCAGCGCGTCGAAGGTGTGCCAGTGCTCCATATGCTCTGGATCGATGTTGGTCACGATGGCGATGGTCGCCGGCAGCCGGTTGAACGAACCGTCGCTTTCGTCCGCCTCCACGACCATCCACTCCCCCGCCCCGGCCCGGGCATTGGACCCGTAGGCGTGGATCACCCCCCCGTTGATCACCGTCGGATCAAACCCGCCCTTGTCCAGCAAGGTAGCCACCATCGTCGTGGTCGTCGTCTTGCCATGCGTCCCCGCAACGGCGATGTTTGACCTGAGCCGCATCAGTTCCGCCAGCATCTCCGCCCGGCGCACCACCGGCAACTTGCGCCGCCGCGCCTCTTCCAGTTCCGGGTTGCCCTTCTTGATCGCGGACGAGATCACCCCCACCGAAACCCCGTCCCCGATGTTGGCCGCCGCCTGTCCCTCGAAGAACACGGCCCCCAGCCTGACCAGCCGGTCGGTGATCTTCGACGCCTTCGCGTCCGATCCCTGCACCGGATAGCCCAGCGTCATCAGGACCTCGGCTATGCCGGACATCCCGATTCCGCCGATGCCGACGAAATGGATCGGCCCAAGCTCCAGCGGAAGCTTCGTTGCTGCATTCATTGCGTCTCTCCGCCTAACTCTTCGACCAAAGCCACCAGCCGCGCCGTCGCATCGGGCTTGCCTTCGCCCAAGGCGGCGCGCGCCATGGTCTCGGCCTTGTGGGGGTCGTCCAGGATCGCGGCGATGTGGCCCGCAAGGACGGTCGCGTCAAGCGCCTTCTCCTGCAAGACGACCGCCGCCGCTGCGTCAACCAGCCCCCTGGCATTTGCCGTCTGGTGGTCCCCGGTCGCCGCCGCAAAGGGGATCAGGATCGCCGGCCGGCCGATCACGCTGATATCGGCCACGGACGAGGCCCCCGACCGGCTGATCACAAGCTGAGCCTCGGACAGTCGCCGCGGAATGTCGCTGAAGAACGGCGCAATCTCGGCGCGCACACCGGCCGCGTCATAAGCTGCCGCCGCCCTTGCGCCATCCTCGTCCCGCGCCTGATGCGCGATCCGCAAATTTGCCCGCAGCCCTTCCGGCAGCAGCGCCACCGCCGCCGGCACCACATCCGTCAATACCCGCGCGCCCTGTGATCCGCCAATCACCACCATCGCCATCGGGTAATCGCCCGGCGGGATATAGGGCGCCGAGGCGCGGTCCAGCACCGCCTGCCGGACCGGGTTGCCCACCGGCTCGCCCGTCACGCCCGCAGGCAAGGCGGTCGGCCAAGTCCCGCAGGCCACCTTGTCCACGCGGGGTGCAAAGATCTGGTTCACCCGGCCCAGCACGCCGTTCTGCTCATGGATCATCCGCGGCCGACGCAGCACCCAGGCGGCCGACAGCGCCGGTATCGACGGATACCCCCCGAAACCGACCACCACCGCCGGCCTGTCGCGCAGCTGCGACAGCAATGCCCCCAGCACTCCGCCGACAATCCTGAACGGTACTAGCAGCTTGGCAGCCGCCCCGCCCCGCGCGAACGTGGCCGAGGCGACCCGCTCGACCTTCACGTCCGAAGGAAACCCGCCTGCATATCGCGCTCCCCGATCGTCGGTGGACAGCTTCACCCGCCACCCGCGCGCAAGCATTGCCTCGGCCAAAGCCTGGGCCGGAAACATGTGCCCGCCCGTCCCCCCCGCCGCGATCAGCAAAAGCTTGCCGCTCATCGCCCCGCGCCTCTTCGGACCGGAAGCCCACGGACTTGGGGGCAGGATGGAAAGGCGGGGCTCAACCGAAGACCATCAGCAAACCGCATCACCGACCCCGCCGGAAGACGTCGCTCATCTGCCCGCGCGGCCGCTCCCGCGTCAGCGCCAGCAGCATGCCCAGCGTGATCCCTGCGGCGATGACCGAAGACCCGCCATAGCTGACGAAAGGCAGCGTCATCCCCTTGGCCGGCAGCAGCCGCACCGCCACGCCCATGTTGATCATCGCCTGCACCCCGAAGATGCAGGCCAGCCCCGCGCCCGCCAGCCGCGAAAAGGGGTCGCGCTCCGGCAGAAGCCGCCACAACGAGCGGACCACGATGACCCCGTAGATCGCCAGGATCAGCAGAACCAGAAGCAGCCCGTATTCCTCGGCCGCCACCGCGATGATGAAGTCGGTGTGCGCGTCAGGCAGCGACCACTTCACCTGGCCCTCGCCCACGCCCACCCCGAAGAACCCACCCTCCTGGATCGCGTTGGCGGCGTATCCCAACTGGGTGCGCGGATCGACGTCCGGCGACAGAAACCCGTCGATCCGGCGGGCAAAGTGTTCCGAACTTTCGTAGAACACCAGCCCTGCCGCCGCAACGATGCCGCCCACGACCCCGATCAGCAGCATCGGTGCGCCGCCGATAAAGTAGACCACGCCCCAGGCGAACAGCACCAGCGCGGACTGGCCGAAGTCGGGCTGCATCGCCAGAAATGCGACGACAACCAGCGTAAGGGCAAACGAGATCGACTTGCCCGGCGGCCCGTTCAGGTCCTGACTCGACGCGATCAGCCAGGCCACCACGATGACGAAACCCGGCTTCAGGAACTCCGACGGCTGGACCGAGGCGAAGCCGAAGGAAAACCATCGGACCGCCCCCTTGCCGAAATCGGTCCCGAAGACCGGCAGCAGCATCAGCGCCAGCATCGAAACCGCGAACCCCAGCACGCCCAACCGGCGCACCATGTCCGGCGGCATCATCGAAATGCCGATCATCACCACCAGGGCGATCCCGCCGAAAAAGGCCTGCCGCTGGACGTAGTAGAAAGGTTCCAGCCCGTTCCGTGTCGCCAGAGGGACCGAGGCGGCCAGGCCCAGAAGCAGTCCCAAGCCAAACAGGATGAAGACCGAAGTCAACGTCCACTTGTCGATCGTACGCCACCACCGTGGGATGACCGGCTCCGATACCCGAACGGGATTGGAGCCATAGACCATTTCAGTCATGGAAAACCGCCTGTTACGCCTGCTCTGCCTTTGGAAGCCCGAGTGTATCCCCCAGGTCTTCGCGGGCAGAGTAGCGCCAATTGATTCGCAAGGCCAGCAGGAATGCAGGGCGCGGCGGGGGTTTTCGCGGACTATCCGTTGTGGATCACATGGTCCGCCGGGACCGAGCCATCGCGCACCCATCGACCATTGGGCAGGTCGTTTTCTTCAAGTTTTTCAACGATCTCCACCTCCGACAGCCCCAGCCGCTCCCACCGCCCCCGCAGTCGGGCGCGCAAGGTGTGCTCTGGCACATCGACCATCACCGTCACGTCGAACATCGCTCGCAGCCGGTCCCAGGGGGCCTCGTTCAGAAGCAGCCAGTTCCCCTCGACTACGATCACCGGAACATCTTTCGGGATCAGCCGCGCCCCCGCCCGCGCGATCTCGATCTTGCGGTCGAAGACCGGGACAAAGACCTGTTCCTCGTCCCGGTCGCGGAGTCGTTTCAACGTGTGGAAAAGACCCCCGACGTCGAAGGTCATCGGCGCACCCTTCCGGGGACGCAGGCCCGCGGGCACCAGATACAGGTCGTCGTAATGATACCCGTCCATCGGCAGCACCGCCGCAAGTTCCGGTTGGCGCGCGTTCAGCTTGCCCACCAGCTTGTCCGCCAGCGTCGACTTCCCCGATCCGGGAGCGCCCGCAATAGCCGCGATCACCCGGCCTCCACCGGCCGCACGCGCCTCCAGCAGGTCGGCAATCTGCGTCAGCTCTACGATGTTGCCCATGCGACCCCTCCTCCCCGGATTTGCACCAGAATGAAAGCCTCGGAAGGGGCACGCAAGCCCTGTCGAAATTCGTTGCCGTCCTTCCGGACAGGACTTAACAGATTCTGAACAACCACAGCCAACCCATTGATTCAATTGCCACTGCAAACCTGCCCACGCGCGGGTAGCCGCGGCCTAGAATGGCACGTCGTCCACCTGATCCGCCGGGATCACCCAGCGTGCGACGACCTTCTTTGACCCGGCATGATCGAACTCGATGTCCAGTTTGTCGCCCTCGATCCCCATCACCTCACCGTAACCGAACTTCTGATGGAACACCCGGTCCCCCATCACGTAGGGCGACACCGCCTCCATATCGATGACGACATTCCGCGCCTCGACCGGCTGCCGCATCGGGCGGCTCGAGGCGTTTTCCTGCATCCGCCGCCACCCGGGCGAGTTGTAGACGTCCGCCTTGGAAACCCGCTCCTCCAGCGCCGAGCCAAACCCCACCTGCGCCGCCGCCCCATACCCGCCGCCGTAAAGGCCGGGCGCCGTCAGCACCTCGACATGGTCCGGGGGAAGCTCGTCGATGAACCGCGACGGCAACTGCGACTGCCACTGCCCATAGACCCGCCGGTTCGAGGCGAAGCTGATCGTGCACAGCTCCTCGGCCCGCGTGATGCCCACGTAGGCGAGCCGCCGCTCCTCCTCCAGCCCCTTCAAGCCGGACTCGTCCATGCTGCGCTGGCTGGGGAACAGGCCATCCTCCCACCCCGGCAGGAACACGACCGGAAACTCCAGCCCCTTGGCGGCGTGGAGGGTCATGATCGTGACCTTCTCCTCCGCACCCTCGGTTTCGTTGTCCATGATGAGCGAGACGTGCTCCAGGAACCCCTGCAGGTTGTCGAACTGCTCCAGCGCCTTCACCAGTTCCTTGAGGTTGTCCAGCCGCCCCGGAGCCTCCGGCGTCTTGTCGTTCTGCCACATCTCGGTGTAGCCGGACTCATCAAGGATCGTCTCGGCCAGCCGGATGTGGTCGTATTCCGGATGGTTGGTCACGACGTGCCAGCGATCCACCCCATCAACGAAGGCCCGCAACTGCGAGGCCCCCTTTCCCCCGATCACCCCCTTGGCCAACGCCTCCCGCGCGCCGTCCAGAAGCGGCACCTGAGCCTCCCGCGCCAGCACGTTGATCTTTGCCTGCGCCGTGTCGCCAAGGCCACGCTTCGGCAGATTGACCACCCTCTCGAAGGCAAGGTCGTCATCGGGGGACACCGCCAGCCGGAAATAGGCCATCGCATCGCGGATTTCCTGACGCTCATAGAAACGCGGGCCGCCGATCACGCGGTACGGCAGACCGATGGTCAGGAACCGGTCCTCGAAGGCCCGCATCTGGTGGCTGGCGCGGACCAGGATCGCCTGCCGGTTCAGGTCCCGCGGCTCCATCCCCCGCGTGCCGCGCTGGATCGCCTCGATCTCTTCACCGATCCAGCGGGCCTCTTCCTCGCCGTCCCAGTGGCCGATGAGGCGAACCTTTTCGCCCGGCTCCCCCGCCGTCCACAGCGTCTTGCCCAAGCGGCCCTTGTTTGCCGCGATGACCCCGCTGGCAGCCGCAAGGATGTGGGCGGTAGAGCGGTAGTTCTGCTCCAGCCGGATCACCTGCGCGCCGGGGAAATCCTTTTCAAAACGCAGGATGTTGCCCACCTCGGCCCCCCGCCAGCCGTAGATCGACTGGTCATCATCG
>JANOCQ010000342.1:0-3250 GCA_031412255.1 Paracoccaceae bacterium
ATAAATAGACCCGAAAAGGTGTCCCACGGTGGGACACCCCGTCACCCCACCGGCACCCACATCACATCCTCGATCCTCGGCGCCCCTGTGGCCAGCATCACCACCCGGTCAAACCCCATCGCGATCCCCGCCGCCGGCGGCATGATCTTCAGGGCCTCGAGGAAATCCTCATCCAACGGATACCGCTCACCATAGACCCGCTCCTTCTCATCCATCTCGGCCTCAAACCGTCGCCTCTGCTCCTCGGGATCGGTCAGCTCCCCGAACCCGTTGGCCAGCTCCACCCCGCAAGCATAGACCTCGAACCGCTCCGCCACCCGAGGGTCGCCCTCGACCCGCCGCGCCAGCGCCGCCTCCGCCGCCGGGTACCGGTCCAGGATCGTGATCCGCCCCATCCCCAAATGCGGCTCTACCCGCTCCCCCAGAACCCGGCTCAGCATATCCGACCACGTGTCATCCCCGGACCGCCTGACCCCGACCCGGTCAAGCTCCGCCCCCAACCGCGCCGCCGAAACCTCTCCCCCCGCGTCAATCGACGCCAGCAGGTCCACCCCGGCGTACCTCTCGAACGCCTCCGCAACCGACACCCGGTCCGCTTCGGCAAAGGGGTCGCAGACCCGCTCTCGAAACCGCAGCTCCCTCACCCCCGCCGCCTCCGCCGCCAGCCGCAGGAAGGCGACGGTGTCCGCCATCAACTGCTCATAACCCTCGCTTACCCGGTACCATTCGAGCATCGTGAACTCCGGGCTGTGCAGCGCCCCCCGCTCCCGGTTCCGCCAGACGTGTGAAAAGGCATGAATCTTCGTCTCACCGGCCGCCAGCAGCTTCTTCATCGCGAATTCCGGCGAGGTATGCAGGAACAGGGTCCGGCCCATCCCATCATTCCCTATCGCTGTCGTCGCAAACCCGTGCAGATGCGCCTCGTTTCCGGGGCTGACCTGCAGCGCAGCGGGGTCAACCTCGGTGAAGCCTTCACTCGCCAACCAATTGCGGATCGACGCCTGGATACGGCCCCTTGCAAGCAGCAAAGGCCGACGATCGGCGTGGAGAGTGGGGGTCCACCAGGGATCAACGGGTTTCATCTGGAAATTCCGGTCAGGACGGGTTAAACGCGCGGCCAAGCTCATCTACGGGCCAGACAAGCCAACCACAAGGACCGCGCTTTGAAAGTCATCGCCTCCTCGCTCCGCAAGGGCAACGTCGTCGATCTGGACGGCCGTCTTTATGTCGTCCTCAAGTCCGAGAACTTTCATCCCGGCAAGGGCACGCCGACGACATCGGTCGATATGCGGCGGATTTCGGATGGGGTGAAGGTGGCGGAGCGGTGGCGGACGACCGAGATGGTCGAGAAGGCCACGGTGGACGAGCGCGAGTATGATTTCCTTTATGAGGACGGCGAAGGCTTTCACTTCATGGAGCCGGAATCCTATGAGCAAGTCACGGTCCATCCGGACGTGGTGGGGGATGGGAAGGTTTTCCTTACGGACGGGATGAAGGTCTACCTCAAGACCTTCGAGGGCGTGGCCATCGCGATCGAATTCCCGCAGCGGGTGGTGGTCGAGATCACCGAGACCGAGCCTGTGGTGAAGGGGCAGACGGCGTCGTCTTCCTACAAGCCCGCGACCTGTTCGAATGGGCTGCGGGTGATGGTGCCGCCGCATATCGGGGCGGGGACGCGGATCGAGATCAACACCGAGGACAATTCGTACGTGGGCCGATCGAAGGATTGATGTCCCACGGTGGGACATTTTTTGGTCGCAATAATTTCAATGGGTTAATCGGCGCTTTAGGATGTCGTTAAGGTTTGGAGGCACGCCATCGGGGCGTGCCTTCCGCGTTTTCGGACACCCTTATCCGGGGGCCAGCTCACCCGCCTCGATGCGGAAAGGCAGGATGTTGCCCGGTGGCGGGAGCGGGCAGATCGCAAAATCGGTAAAGCCGCAAGGCGGAGTGAAGGCGCGGTTGAAATCGAGGGTGATTTCGTTGTCGGTCGCATCCTCACCGATCAGAAAGCGGCAGGCGGGGTAGGTTTCGCCTGCGGTCGCGTCGCGGAACACGAACATCGGTTTGCCGGATTTCCAGTGCGTCGGGATCAGCGTCACGGGCTTGCCCATATGCTGGAACGTGGCCCGGTGGGTCACGGTCACGGCGGCCAATGAGCCGTCTTTCATGGTGACCTCGGCCGCCTGCGGGGCGACGGCTTCCCATTTCGCACGGATGATCCATTTGGCTGCCGGGGGATACGAGAAGAGGGTGAGCGACGGATGCAGCGTAAGGTCGCGGACACGCAGCGCGGGCGTGCCATCGACGGTGTGGATTTCCAGCAGGAACGGATCGACGCGAAGCTGCGGGAAGGCGTCCGGAACGGCGACGAAGGGGTGCGGGGTTTCGCCGGGCCGGGCGAAACTGGCACCGTCCGGCCCGAGAGTCAGCGTGCCACGAAAATCAAGACCGGACGGCAGTTCGACGGGCTGCGTGCGCCCGACGAGGTGGCTGCCGGGTGCAAGGTCGATGCGGGCGACGAGGTTCAGCCAGCCATCAGGTGCGGTAAGTGCTGCAAGGCGCGCAGCACGCCACGTTTCCAGCGGCTCGCTCATGCCGCCTCGAACTTCACTTGTTTGCGCATGAACTGGGTAGCGCGGTCGCTGACCGAGCGGGGATCGCCCGTGGTCAGAAAGCGCGATTTCTTGCCTTGCCCGACCATTTCGGGGCGGCGGGTCAGATAATCGGCAAGGCTTTCGGCCACGAGGTTGGCTTGGCTGTAAACCTTCACGTCCGGCCCCAGCGCCTCGGCGAAGGACTTTTCCATCAGGGGGTAATGGGTGCAGCCAAGGACGGCGGCCTGCGGGTGCGGCATCCGGCGTTTCAGCGCCTCGACATGGGAGCGGACGAGGGCTTCGGCAAGAATCTCGTCGCCCTGCTCGATGGCATCGACCACGCCGCCGCAGGGCTGCGCCTCGACATCGACGCCGATGGCGCGGAAGGCCAGTTCGCGCTGGAAGGCGCGGGAGGCGACGGTGGCGGGGGTGGCGAAGAGGGCGACGTGTTTCACCGCCACTTCGCGCGGGGGGGAGTTGTCGCCCCATTGGCGTTCGGTCAGCGCCTCGATCAGCGGGACGAAGACGCCCAGAACGCGCTTTGATTTCGGCACCCACGTCTCCTGCATCCGCTTCAGCGCGGCGGCGGAGGCGGTGTTGCAAGCAAGGATCACCAGATCGCAGCCTTCGGCCCACAGGCGTTCGGTGGCGGC
>JANOCQ010000343.1:0-15215 GCA_031412255.1 Paracoccaceae bacterium
CGCCCATGCATGACAATCCGGATGTGATCTTCCTGATCCTGTCGCCGCGCGATTTGGCAGACCGGCTTGGCCGGTCGATGGCGGTGAAGTCGGCTGCGAAATCGGCCATCGGCATGGCCGAAATGCTGGCGCATGAGATCAAGAACCCGCTGGCGGGCATTTCGGGCGCGGCACAGCTTCTGTCGATGAACCTCTCCCCCGAAGATCAAGAGATGACTGACCTCATCGTGGTGGAAACCCGCCGCATCGTGAAGCTTCTGGAACAGGTCGAACAGTTCGGCAACCTTCGCCCGCCAGACCGCAAGCCGGTCAATATCCACGACGCCCTCGACCGCGCGCGGAAATCCGCGCTGGTGGGCTTTGCCGCCCACATGACCATCATCGAGGATTACGACCCCTCGCTGCCTGCGACGTTCGCCGACAGCGACCAGTTGATGCAGGTCTTCCTGAACCTGATCAAGAACGCGGCTGAAGCCTGCAAGACCGGTGGCACGATCCGGCTGCACACTTTCTACGACCTCTCGCTGCGCTTGCGCCGCAAGGACGGCGCTTCGGCAGCCCTGCCCTTGAACATCGAGATCATCGACGACGGCCCCGGCATCAAGCCCGATATCGCCGCCAGTATCTTCGAGCCCTTCGTCTCGGGCCGCGAAAACGGCACCGGCCTGGGTCTGGCGCTCGTGTCGAAGATCATTACCGACCACGAAGGCTGGATCACGGTTGATTCCGCACCTGGCCGCACAGCATTCCGCGTCTCGCTGCCAATGGCGCCGCGCGAGAAGAAGAAGGAAGCGAAGTAAATGGATGGCACCGTCCTTGTCGCCGATGACGACCGCACGATCCGCACGGTCCTGACCCAGGCGCTGACCCGCGCCGGCTGCAAGGTCCACGCAACCTCCAGCCTGATGACGCTGATGCGCTGGGTCGAGGAAGGGAAGGGCGATCTCGTCATCAGCGACGTGATCATGCCCGATGGCAACGGGTTGGACGCCTTGCCCCGAATATCCAAGATGCGCCCCGGTCTGCCGGTGATCGTCATTTCCGCGCAGAACACGATCATGACCGCGATCCAGGCCGCCGAAGCCGAGGCCTTCGACTACCTGCCGAAACCCTTCGATCTGCCCGACCTGATGAAGCGGTCGGCCAAGGCGCTGGACCAGAAGCGCCACGCACCCAAGGTCGTGATACCGGCGCGCGAAGCCGGGGATGATCTTCCTCTGGTCGGCCGCACCCCCGCCATGCAGGCCCTCTACCGCCTCGTGGCCCGCGTGATGAACACCGAGCTTGCCGTCCTTGTCACCGGCGAATCAGGCACCGGCAAATCCCTGATCGCGCGTGCGATCCATGATTTCTCGGACCGCCGCACGCTGCCTTTCGTGGTGGCCCAGGCCGGCGATCTGCAAGGAATGGACGGCCCGGCCACGCTTCTTTCCAGGGCCAGAGGCGGGTCGATCATCTTCGACGAGATTGCCGACTACGACGCCGACGCCCAGGCCCGCGTTGTTCGGATGCTGGACATGCTGGGCGACAGTGCCCCCCGCGTGATGGCCACAAGCCAGACGGACCTGTCGTCGCGCATGGACGTGGGCCAGTTTCGCCAGGACCTGTATTACCGTCTCGGTGGCGTGACCCTTCACGTGCCAAGCCTTCGCGAGCGGGTCGAGGATATCCCCCTTCTCGCGGAACATTTTCTCGCCAAGGGTGAACGCGACATCGGCACGATCCGCCGCCTGTCTCAGAGTGCCACCGACCTGATCCGCGCCTATTCCTGGCCCGGTAACGTGCGGCAGCTGGAAAACACCATCCGCCGCCTTCTGGTGACGGCGTCGGAGACCGACATCGCCCGCGCCGAGGTCGAGCAGGTTCTGGGTCAGCAGCCCAGCCCCGAACCACTCACCGGAGTTAATGAAGGCGACAAGCTTTCTTCATCTGTCGGCCGCCACCTGAAACGCTATTTCGATCTGCACGGAGGCCAGCTGCCGCCCCCGGGCGTGTACCAGCGCATCCTGCGCGAAGTGGAGATGCCTCTGATCGAGATCGCTCTGGACGCGACCGCCGGAAATCAGGCAAAATGCGCGGACCTGCTGGGCATCAACCGCAACACTCTGCGCAAGAAGATCACCGATCTCGATATCCGGGTAACCCGTCGGCGGAAGTTGATGTAGATCAGCCACATTGAATGTGTCTTTTTGGTTTCACCCCGGCTAACAGCTAGATATAGTGCGCGTGGGTGGGCGAACCACCGGTTAACGTTCGGATTCGGGTGGATCGGGCAGTTCACAGGGATGTCTGGCTTCGTTTTTCCCGGCTGCGGCGGCAGCGCCGGGTTCAAACCGCTGTCACCTTGGGCGTTGTCTTCCTGGGTCCTGTCCTGGCTGTCGCGACCTTCCTTTCGCTGGGGCCGTTCAACCAGGACGCCGGTTCTCCGACTCTGCGTCTGATCCTGCTCGCGGACCTGATCTACGTCCTGGTGATCGCGGCTCTTGTCCTGGCACGGGTTGTTCGGCTGATCGCCGACCGCCGCTCCAAGTCCGCGGGTTCCCGTCTGCACCTGCGGCTTTCCGGCGTCTTCATGCTGATTGCGCTGGTTCCCACGGTTCTCGTCGCCGTCTTCGCGGTCCTGTCGATCAACATCGGCCTGGAAGGCTGGTTCTCAGACCGTGTCCGGTCCGTCGTAGGCTCTTCTCTGTCTGCCGCTCAGGCTTATGAGGCCGTGCAGCGCGACGACCTCGCCGCAGATGTGGTCACGCTTGCAGGCTACCTCAACGATGCAAAGCGCCGCACGCCGTTCCTGCGCGACGACCAGCTGCGCCCGCTTCTGTCCCAGGCCCAGCAGGTGATCCAGCGCGGGCTGAAGGAGGCCTACCTGGTCGATGGCACCGGCGATCTGAAGACGCGCGGCGAACGGTCCTACCTTTTCGACTTCGAAGCCCTTACCGAGGAACACTTGACGCTTGCGCGTGAGGGCAACACCGTACTGATCCCAGACTGGTCGAACAACGAGTTTCGCGCACTGATCTTTCTGGATGCCTACTCCGACCGCTACCTCTATGTGACCCGCACGGTGGACGGCTCGATCCTTTCGCTTCTTGATGAAACCCAGGAAACGGTCCAGCTGTACAACCAGCTTGAGGCCGAGCGCGGGCGGCTTCTGTTCAACTTCGGCCTGATTTACCTCGGCTTCGCCCTGATCCTGATCCTCGCTGCGATCTGGCTCGGCCTGTGGTTTGCCGAACGCCTCTCGCGCCCCGTGGGGCGGCTGGCGGGCGCGGCCGAAAGGGTAGGGGGCGGCGATCTCGACGTGCAGGTGACAGAAGAGGATGGCGATGACGAGATCGCATCCCTCGGCCGCCTCTTCAATCAAATGACGCGTCAGCTGAAGGGTCAGCGGGAGGCTCTGGTCGAAAGCCATGCCCAGACCGAAACCCGGAGACGGCTCTTCGATTCGGTGCTGTCGAATGTGACTGCCGGGGTGATTGGCCTTGATAGCGACGGCGACATCGATTTCGTCAATCGCGCCGCCGAAAAGTTGCTGGACTTCGCCGATGGCTCCGACATGCCCCTGGCTGCCGCCGTGCCGGAGTTCGCCCCGCTTTTCGACCGGCTCCGCGACGGGGCGGGCCTGGCCGTGCAGGAAGAGGTCCGGCTGACCCGACGCGGAAAGCTTGAAAGTCTCCTTGTCCGCATGTCCACCCGCCGGTCCGAGGCCGGCGACCTTGAAGGCTACGTTGTCGCGTTCGACGACGTTACCGACCTTGTCAGCGCGCAACGCATGGCCGCCTGGGGCGACGTCGCGCGCCGGATTGCACACGAGATCAAGAACCCCCTGACACCGATCCAGCTTTCGGCCGAACGCATCAAGCGCAAGTTCGCCACCCAGGTCCGCGACCATGAGGACCTCGAACAATACACCGACGTCATCATCCGTCAGACCAACGACCTGCGCCGCATCGTCGACGAGTTCTCGAAATTCGCCCGGATGCCCGAACCTGACCGCCGGGACTGCGATCTGGCCGCGCTTTTGAAAGGCGCGATCCTGCTGCAGGAAAACGGCCAGCCTGACGTTCGCTTCCTTAAAGAAATTCCCCCCGGTGAACTGCATCTTGAGATTGACGCCACAATGATCGGCCAGGCCTTCACAAACCTGATCAAGAACGCCGGCGAAGCGATTGACGCCTATCAGCAAAAGACAAAGCCTGAAGGCTTCGCCCCTGAAATTCGCGTCACCCTCGCCGCAGACGACACCGAAGCCGTGATCCGTATCGCGGACAACGGCACCGGCTTGCCCCCCGACCGCGCGCGACTGTTCGAGCCCTACGTCACCACCCGCGAAAAAGGTACGGGCCTCGGCCTGCCAATCGTAAAGAAGATCATCGAGGAACACGGCGGCACTCTTGCCCTTCTCGACGCGCCCGTTTTCGACGGAAACGATCATCCTGGCGCGATGGCCGAAATCCGTCTGCCGCGGGCGCTGCGAAAGCGTTCACGTACCCACATCCCGTTGGGCTCTGCGCCCTCCGACAAGCCCCACGAGAAGGAAGCCCACCCATGAGCATTCTCATCGTCGACGACGAACAGGACATCCGCGAACTGATCGGCGACATCCTGCGGGACGAGGGCTATACCACCCGCCTCGCCGCCAATTCCGATGACTGCATGGCCGAGATCAACGTTGATCCGCCCGCGCTGATGATCCTGGACATCTGGCTCAAGGACAGCCGGATGGACGGGATCGACATTCTCAAGACGGTGAAGCGCGACAATCCTGACATTCCGGTGGTGATTATTTCCGGCCACGGCAACATTGAAATCGCCGTCGCTGCCATCAAGCAGGGCGCCTACGATTTCATCGAAAAGCCGTTCAACATCGACCAACTCATGGTCGTCGTCGCCCGCGCGATGGAAACCAGCCGCCTCAGGCGCGAAAACCTGGAACTGCGTCGCCGCGACGTCACCTCGGCCGAGATGGTCGGTTCCTCGCTTGCTTTCAAGACGCTCAGGGGCAACCTCGAGAAAGTCACCAAATCGAACGCCCGCGTGATGCTGACAGGCGAGCCCGGCACCGGCAAGGAAATGGCCGCGCGCTACATCCACATGCATTCCAGCCGCGCGAGCGCACCGTTCATCACCGTCTCCTCGGCTTCGATCGAGCCCGAGCGCATGGAAGAGGTCCTTTTCGGTCGAGAAACCCCGGAACGCGGTGTCGAGCCCGGTCTTCTTGAACAGGCGCACGGCGGGATCGTCTATTTCGACGAGGTCGCGGACATGCCCCTGGGCACGCAGTCGAAGATTCTCCGCGTTCTGACCGAACAGCAATTCACCCGCGTCGGGGGGGCCGACAAGGTCCGTGTCGACCTCCGCGTCATCTCTTCGACCTGTCGCGACCTGCGGACCGAAATCGGCTCGGGCCGCTTCCGCCAAGAGCTTTACGACCGGCTTAACGTCGTGCCGATCGCCGTCCCCTCCCTCTCGGCGCGCCGCGAGGATGTGCCGGAACTCACCCGCCATTTCATAGACTGGTTCCACAAGACGCAGGGTCTGCCCAACCGCAGCCTGTCGGATGAGGCCGACACCGTCCTGCAGACACTGCCCTGGCCTGGAAATATCCGCCAGCTCCGCAACGTGATCGAACGGATCCTGATCCTGGGGGATGGGACGGGCCCGATCGAGGCGGCAGAGATCCCCGGCAACGAACCCAAGGCCGAAACCGAAAGCGCGCTATCCCTGACCGGAACAATCGCGACACTTCCCTTGCGTGAAGCGCGCGAGCTTTTCGAACGCGAATACCTCCTGACCCAGATCAACCGCTTCGGTGGCAATATCAGCCGCACTGCCAGCTTCGTCGGCATGGAACGGTCAGCCCTGCACCGGAAACTCAAGTCGCTTGGTGTGGTCGGCTCGACACGCGGGGGCAGGGGGTTCCCGGACTTCGAGGAGTAGCAACCGGCTCGGCCGCTTGGCCCCCTCGGCTATGGAAAAGACTCGGGTCGCGTCGGGGGGCTTGGCGCCGGCGGCTCCGGCCAAGGCGTCCATATCATCCGATGTGACTCGCGTTGAACGGCTTTCACACCCACGGTGCTGCGACCAAAGAGGTTTTCCCAAGATCTTCCGGTCGCCGCGACACCATCTCCACCAAGCCCCCCAACATTGACCCTCCCGCCCCGATCTGACATTCAGGCTAGGACGACGTATCGCGGGGAATCTGATGAAGGTGATCATCTGCGGGGCGGGTCAGGTCGGCTGGCAGATTGCCCGCCACCTCTCGGGCGAAAAGAACGACGTCACGCTGGTCGACATGAACGCTGATCTCGTCCGCCGCGCCACCGATACGCTGGACGTGCAGGGCGTCGTAGGCTTTGCCAGCCACCCCGATGTCCTGGCAAAGGCCGGCGCTCGGGACGCTGACATGCTGATCGCCGCGACGCACTCCGACGAGGTGAACATGGTCACCTGTCAGGTGGCCCATGTCGTCTTCAACGTCACCCGCAAGATTGCCCGCATCCGGGCGCAGAATTACCTCGACCCGCTGTACGGTGCGATCACCAACCAGGACGGCCTCGCCATCGACGTGGTGATCTCGCCAGAACGCGAGGTAGCCGAGGCCGCACTGCAACGCTTGGCCGCGCCTGCAACCTTCGACACGGAAAGCTTCATGAATGGCCGCGCCCAGCTTCTGGGGATCCAGCTGACCCAGGATTGTCCGGTCCTGAACACGCCCCTGCGCCAATTGAACGAGCTGTTTTCCACCCTTCGCGCCATCGTCGTCGGCATCCGTCGCGAGGGTCGGCTTTTCGCCCCCGACCCCGGCGATCAGCTTTATGCCGATGACCAGATCTACGTCTTTACCCATTTCGAGGACGTCAACCGCGCGCTGGAAATATTTGGCAAGAAGACGAAAAAGCAGGAACGCGTGGTCATCGTCGGCGGTGGCAATGTGGGCCTTGCCGTCGCCCGCGCGCTGGAGACGCGGACCGACCGGATCCGTGCCAAGATCATCGAGAAGGACCGCGCCACGGCCGAGCGGGCCGCCGATGCGCTGGAACGCACGATCGTCCTGAATGGCGACGGGATGGACATCGACCTTCTGATGGAGGCCTCGATCGACCGGGCCGACGCGGTCCTGGCGGTGACAGATGACGACAAGACCAACCTCCTTGTTGCCGTACGTGCCAAACAGGCGGGTTGCCAAATGACCATCGCGCTGGTCAACGACCCCACCTTGGCCCCCCTGATGGCACCGCTGGACATTGATGCCTACATCAACCCCCGCGCCACCACCGTCTCCTCGATCCTGCGCCACATCCGACACGGGCGGGTCCGCGCCGTCTACTCCATCGGCGATGCCGAGGCCGAGATGATCGAGGCGCAGGTTCTCTCCACCTCGCCTCTGGCGGGACGTCTGGTGCGCGACATCGAATTCCCGGAAGGTGTGCTCGTGGGCGCTGTCATGAAGGGCGACAAGGTCCTGAAGCCCACCGGCGACCTCCGGGTCGAGACCGGCGATGTCATAGCGCTTTTCGCCATGGCCAAGGACGTCCCCGAAGTCGAGCGTCTCCTGCAAGTCTCGATCGACTTCTTCTGATGCTGACGCGGCTTGCAGAGCTGCCGCTTCTGGTCGTGCTCCTGGGACTCTCGGGTGCTATGGCGCTGGTTCCAGCGATCTATGCGCTCGCGGTGAACGACCACGAACACGCCCGCAATTTCCTGTATTCCGCCCTGATACTGCTGGTCCTGACCGTGATGTTGGGCATCGCCACCGCCGCCTACAGCCCCCGCGACCCCTCGCGCAGCCATTTGTCGGCACTGGTCCTGGCCTATGCCGTCCTGCCCTTCGCCCTTGCGCTCCCCCTGCGCGAGGCCTTGCCGGACACTTCCCCCGTCAACGCTTGGTTCGAGATGATCTCCGCCTTCACCACCACCGGCGCCTCGGTCTACCCGCCGGAACGGCTGGCCGATGCTGTTCACCTATGGCGTGCCACGGTCGGCTGGTTCGGCGGCTTCCTGATCATCCTCGCGGCCTATGCCATCCTCGCCCCCCTGAACCTTGGCGGCACCGAGGTCTCCTCCGGCCGGGTTCCCGGTCGTGGTGCCGTCGGCACCGCCCAGGTTGCCCGCACCGCGGATCCCGCCGTGCGCCTGACCCGTTTTGCCCTGATGCTTTTCCCGGTCTACGGCTCGCTGACCTTCCTCCTGTGGTGCGGCCTTCTTGTTCTGGGCGAAAGCGGCACATCGGCCCTGATCCACGCCATGGGCACGCTTTCGACCTCCGGGATCACCGGCAGTACCCCATTCAGGGACGCAAGCTCGGGCACTGCGGGCGAGATCCTCATCTTCCTCTGCTTTGCCTTCGCCATCACCCGCCGCGCACTGCCCGGCGTCCGACTGGCCGAGAACCGCCGCCCGTTCCTGCAAGATCCCGAACTGCGCCTTGCGGCACTTCTTGTCCTGACGGTTACGCTGATCCTCTTTCTGCGACACTGGTTCGTCGCGACGGAAGCTGCAATCGACGCGTCCGAGGCCCTGTCCTCGTTCTGGGGCATCATCTTCACCGCCGCCTCCTTCCTGACCACCACGGGCTACGTCTCGACCGATTGGCAGACCGCAACGCTCTGGTCGGGCATCGGCACGCCCGGCCTCGTCCTCCTTGGCCTTGCGATCATCGGCGGCGGCACCGCCACGGCGGCGGGCGGCGTCAAGCTGCTCCGCGTCTATGCGCTTCTGCGCCACGGTGAGCGCGAACTGGAAAAGATCATCCACCCCAACTCCATCGGTCGCGGCGGCATCGAGGCCCGCCGCCTTCGCCGCGAGGGCGCGCAATTCGCCTGGGTCTTCTTCATGCTTTTCGCCACCTCGATCGCAGTCGTCTCGGCGCTGCTCGTCCTGTCCGGAGTGGACTTCGAGCAGACCATGGTCCTGGCAATTGCCGCTTTGACCACGACCGGACAGCTCGCCGAGCTTGGGGCGGCCCAGCCCATCGCCTATCAGGACCTGACCGATCCGGTGAAGATCATCCTTGGCGTGTCCATGGTTGTTGGCCGGCTCGAAACGCTGGCGCTTCTCGCGCTGATCCTGCCCGGTCGCGGTCGGACCTAGGAAAACGACGCCTAACAGACTGATTTTTTGCGCTGGAAACTCCTGCGCGCCCGCTTCATACTTGGCCCAGCCGTGACAAGCGGCAAGAACAGGGCAAAACAAGAACCACGACGCGACAGTGAAGCGATAGAAAAACAAGGCACAAAAACGATGGCCGCTGACAAGCAAAACCTGCAAGACGCCTTTCTCAATCATGTCCGCAAAGCCAAGGTCCCGGTGACGATCTTCCTGATCAACGGCGTCAAGCTGCAGGGCGTGATCACCTGGTTTGACAATTTCTGCGTGCTGCTGCGCCGTGACGGCCAATCCCAGCTCGTCTACAAGCATGCGATCTCCACCATCATGCCGGGCGCGCCAATCAGCCTCTACGAAGGGGAAGACTGATCTCACGCGAACCTCAGGACGACGACGACCTCTATGCCAAGCGTGAAGGTCAGCGACTCCGCGATACCGCGGCAGCCGCAACGCGCACTTACGTCCTTCACCCTGCGCTGAAGTCGGCGAACGCACGACGCCTGCCCGAACACGGGCTGGCAGAGGCCGTGTCCTTGGCCGCCGCCCTGCCCGAACTCGAGGTGCGCGGTGCCGAGGTCATCCGCCTTGCCCGCGTCGCCCCCGGAACACTCCTCGGTTCGGGCAAGGTGGCCGAGTTGAAAGAGCGCTTCCACGACGACCACATCGACCTTGTCATCGTCGATGGCACCGTCTCGCCGGTTCAGCAGCGCAACCTTGAAAAGGAATGGGGGGTCAAGCTTCTCGACCGGACCTCGCTGATCCTGGAAATCTTCGCCGACCGCGCCCGAACACGGGAAGGCGTCCTCCAGGTCGAGCTTGCCGCCCTCAGCTACCAGCGCACACGCCTAGTTCGGGCCTGGACCCACCTCGAACGCCAGCGTGGCGGCTTCGGTTTCGTCGGCGGCCCGGGCGAGACCCAGATCGAAAGCGACCGCCGCGCCATCGACGACCAGGTGATCCGCCTCAAGCGCCAGCTTGAACAGGTGGTCAAGACGCGGGAACTTCACCGCGCCGCGCGCGCCAAGGTGCCGTTTCCCATCGTGGCGCTGGTGGGCTATACCAACGCCGGCAAGTCCACGCTTTTCAACCGGATCACCGGGGCCGAGGTGCTGGCAAAGGCCATGCTCTTCGCCACCCTCGATCCGACGATGCGGGGCGTTGCTCTGCCGACCGGCGCAAAGATCATCCTGTCCGACACCGTGGGTTTCATCTCGGACCTGCCGACCCAGCTAGTCGCCGCCTTTCGGGCCACCCTGGAAGAGGTCCTCTCCGCTGATCTCATCCTCCACGTCCGCGACATTTCGCACCCCGAAACAGGAGAGCAAGCCGCCGATGTGGCCGACATTCTTGCCTCGCTCGGCGTCGGCGAAGACACCCCGCTGATCGAGGTCTGGAACAAGCTCGACCTCGTCGATACCTCCCAGCGTGAGGCTCTGACTGCCCAGGCCGGGCAACGCCCCCGCGTTCTGCCGGTTTCAGCGCTGACCGGGGAAGGTGTCGAAAGGCTCCTCAGCCTCATCACCGCCACCCTTGACGCCGACAGAACCGAGACCACGCTGTCCGTCCCATTCGCGCAGGGTGGCAGGCGCGCCTGGCTCCACGACCAGAACATCGTCCAGTCCGAGACCGAGGCCGAGGACGGCTGGCACCTCACTGTCCGCTGGACTGCCCGCCAGCAGAACCGCTTCCGCAAGCTCTGATGCGATGAAGAACAGCGCCTGCCACTGACTCGACCACCCCTTTCAGCCTGGTCGGAAATTCCCCGTAAGCGCGACTTCGGCCAGAACGCATATCTCTGGACGGCCAAGTCATTCCTGGAGAATGCCAAACTCTGGCTTTCCCCAAGATCGCCTAAATCGCTGCCTCTGCATTCCGTGCGGTCAGGGCGTCCCCGTACTCCTTGCCGCCACTCTGCCCGTCCCGCTGGCAGCGGCTCGGGCCAATGGGTTTCGCCCGCGTCTGCTTGCTTTGCCAGTGCTGGCCGCTTTTTGGGTGTGGACGGCCTTGTTCGCGCCCCAGACACTTTCAGCCATGCTCATCCTGCAAACCGACTCATCCTGCCCGACGCTTCACCCGCCGTGCAGTCGCGCCAGATAGACGCTGTCGCACCACTCGTCGCGCCACAACAGCGTCCGCTCCGCTCGGTGCGTCTCGCGAAAGCCCAACCGGTCCAGCAGCCGCAGCGAGGCCGCATTGCGCGGATCGACCTCTGCGGTCAGGGCAGGAAGATCAGGAAACTCCGCTTCCAGCGCGGCGATCACAGCCGCCATCGCCTCATCGGCCAGACCCTGTCCCCAGTAGTCGGGACGCAGCAGGAACCCGACTTCTGGCAAGGCCCAAGCCCCGGCCTTGCCGATGACCACGCCGTCCTTCTCGATCAGCCAGTCCCGGCTGTCCGGGGCCTGCTCCACCAGAAAGCCCAGCCAATGCCGGGATTCCTCCAGCGTCTCGTGCTCGGGCCGGGACCAGTAGCGCATGACCCGCGGATCGGACATTAGCCGGTGGACGGCCTCCGTGTCATCCCAGGTTGCCTGCCGCAGCACCAGCCGCGCGGTTCGGATCATTGCCCCTCCGGCGTCAGCACCATCACGCCGGCAGCCGCCGCGCGCGCGAGTTCGGGGTCCAGCGACATCGGGATATATTCCCCCCGCCGCCACAGCTCGCCCAAGTCATCGTAATGCCGCGACAGAGGATGCCCCGATTGCCCCGTGGCGGTGATGAAGACCGACGAATCCGGGTCGGCAAAGTCATAAACCCCCCGGTACCCCGCCGAGTGCACGTTCTGATACGGTTCCGGCCCCTCGCCGCGCGTGACGCCCCGCATCAGGGTATCGTCGCCACCAGAGGTCGACTGCCGGATGTTCACGAAATACCTCACGAACGCCACCGCGCCAAGTACCGGATGGTCATGCGTGGCCTGATGAGCATCGCCCCAGCGCCAACTTTCCAGGTTGTCGCCGTACCGTTCGGTCAGCTCCAGCAAGGCCTCGTCTAGCGCGATCCGTGCAACGTCAGTGCAGCTTTCCACCGCCGCCGACTGGATCACGTCGCACCAGACGCTAGCCCCGCCCACATTGCGGTACACCCGCTCGATGAACACCGGAGAGATATGGGTAAAGCTTTCGGACATCGCACCAAGCTCGTCCTGGATAAGCCGCTTCATCAGCGCCCGCATCCATGCCTCGGCGATCAGGGGCTCCGGCAGATGCTCGTTCATCTCGCCGTTCCACTCCGCCAGTAGGATCAGCGCGCGCTGCCGAAGACGTTCCGGTGTCCCCTCCGGCGCCGCTTCCCCGGTGAACCACAGGTCCGCCCCGATCAGCGGCAGCAGCGACCGTGCGGTGGGATTCACCGTATCCAGTTGCGCCTCGATGAAGCTTTCCCGCGTATGCACCTCGCGCGCCTTCATCAGCGTCAGCCAGCGCTGGATGCGCTGCGTATCACCCCAGTCAAAGCTGACGTGATTGGGGAAGGGCCGGTCCACCGTCTTGTTGTTGGTGTTGCCCAATAGCCCCGACGCCGGACTCACCACGCGCGGATTGTCCTCGTAGGGCAGGACCCCCTTGAACCCGACCCGTGCGTCCGACCCAAGGGCCGGCAGGCGGCCCTGCGACGGGTGCCCCGCATCGCGCGCAGGCAGCGCCCCCATCACCTGCAGCGCGATTCCGGTCCCGTCGGCCAGCATCACGTTCTGCGCCGGGGCAACCACCATCTTGCCCGCCTCCAAAGCCTCGGGGATGCCCTGCGCCTTCATCAGCGCCATTGCACCGCTGATCGAGCGGTCCTCGCCCGACAGGGCAGTCCAGCTGATCGCCGCCACGTGGCCACCGGGTGTGATCGACCCCAGGTCATAATGCCCCCCAGGCAGGATCGGCCCGTTTTTCGACCAGCGCAGCGTCAGCGTCACCGGCTCGGCATCCTGGACCTTGATGATCGACTGCCGGCTTTCGAATGTCGCCCAACCGTCCGAGGTCCGGTACTCTTCGGTGTTGGCCGGGTTCAGCTCCTCGATCACCACGTCCTGATCATCGACATAGGCGGTGGTCAGCCCCCAGCCCAGCGTTTCCGACCGGCCAACCAGCACCAGGGGCACGCCCGGGATCGTGCCGCCAATGACCCCGCCCGAAGCCAGCTCCAGCCGCGCCAGGTACCAGATCGTCGGGGCCGTCAGCCCCAGATGCGGGTCGTTGGCCAAAAGGCTCCCCCCCGCCGCCGACCGCTCCGGCATCGCCGCCCAGGAGTTCGAGGCGCCCGCCAGACCCGGCGCAGCCACCGGCGAGAACGGTCCTTCCGCAAACTGGACCGGAGCCATCAGCGGCGCGACGCCCGGCACCAGCGACGCATAGTCGGGCAGCGCGGTCACCCCCTGGCTTGGATCGTCGGGCAGGATGTCTGCCAGCCGCTCGTTCGGCAAAAGCAGCGATACCCGCGCCCGCAGGACTTCGGTCTGCAGCGCACTGGACAGCTGCAAGGCCATCAGCTTCAGGATGGCGATGGAATCCGCTGGGGCCCAGACCGAAATTTCCGGCTCGAACAGGAAGAATTCGGGCGCACCGCGGCCCCGTGCACCCGTGTTCACCTCGCCGATCCAGGCGTTCACGCCGGCCGCATAGGCCTCCAGCGCGCGGGTTGTCGCTTCGTCCTGCACTTGGGCCGACTGAAGCGCCAGACCGTACAGGTCATAACGCCGCATCAGTTCGTCCACCTTCACCGTCGCCGGGCCGAAGATTTCCGACAGCCGCCCCTGCGCCGTCCGCCGCAGCATGGTCATCTGCCACAACCGGTCCTGCGCATGGGCAAAGCCCAATGCGTAAAAGACATCCTCATCGGTCTGGCCGAAGATATGCGGCACATTGTCGTTGTTGCGCACGATCTCGACCGGGGCGGTGATGCCGGCAACGGTGAAATCCTCGCTGTAATCCACCAGTGATCGCGACAGGATGTAATATGCCAAAAGCCCGAGGATGACGCCAAGGGCGATCAAGCCCGAGACGATCCGGATCAGCCAGCGAAAGGCGGTCAGCATGGGGGCCAGTTCCTTTGGGCCTGTCCTTGACGGCAGGAGGCGGATCGGTTCCTAGTCGATGCGCCGGTGAAGGGCAACAAGCAGGGGACGCAGATGGCGAAGGTGGCATTTCTTGGCTTGGGAGTCATGGGGTTCCCGATGGCGGGGCATCTGGCCGCCAAAGGGCACGAGGTAACGGTCTACAACCGCACCGCCGCCAAGGCCGCGGCCTGGGCCGCCCGACACAAGGGCCGCGCCGCCTCGACTCCGCGCGAAGCCGCGACCGGGGCCGAGTTCGTGATGGCTTGCGTCGGGAACGACGACGACCTCGCCCAGGTCGCCACCGGCCCTGACGGCGCGTTCTCCGGGATGGCAAAGGGCGCGGTCTTCGTCGACCACACCACCGTTTCCGCGCAGATCACCCGCAAGCTTGCCGCCGAAGCGGCAGCCCTCGACCTCCACTTCGTCGACGCGCCCGTGTCCGGCGGTCAGGCGGGGGCCGAAAACGGCCAGCTCTCCATCATGTGCGGCGGCACGCCCGAGGATTATGCCCGGGCCGAGCCCGTGATGGCCGCCTACGCCCGCATCTGCCGCCTGATCGGGGACAGCGGAGCAGGGCAGCTTGCCAAGATGATGAACCAGATCTGCATCGCTGGTCTGATGCAGGGCCTGTCCGAGGCTCTTGCCTTTGGTCAGAAAGCGGGTCTCGACGGCGAGAAGGTCGTCGAAGTGATCAGCCAAGGGGCCGCAGGCTCTTGGCAGATGGTCAACCGACACAAGACCATGCTGGCCGACACCTTCGATTTCGGCTTTGCCGTCGACTGGATGCGCAAGGACCTCGGCATCTGCCTCGACACCGCAGACGAGATCGGCGCAAGCCTTCCCGTCACCGCGCTCGTGGACCAGTTCTACAAGGACGTGCAGCTGATGGGCGGGGGCAGGGGGGATACCTCCAGCCTGATCCGGCGGCTGAAGTAGGTCGGGGTGCACCCCGTCTCCTCTCTCGCTCCGCCCCCAACCCTGCACTTGCCCTGACCCACCGCAGCCGGATATCGATGATCCAAGTTTCGGCGCCCCATTTTCATCCCGGAGCCTGCTTTGA